>DMKK01000288.1 GCA_003454335.1 Gammaproteobacteria bacterium
AGGAGCTGCGCGGTATTTCCGGACAGGACGAGTACAGCGACGGCATGGTCGAACACGACCGCCACATCGGCAAGTTTCTCGACAAGCTCGATGAACTCGGCATTGCCGACAACACCATTGTGTTCTATTCCACCGACAACGGCCCGCACATGAATACCTGGCCGGATGCCGCCATGACCCCGTTCCGTGGCGAGAAGAACACCAACTGGGAAGGCGGCTGGCGCGTGCCGTCAGCGGTGCGCTGGCCCGGCCACATCAAGGCAGGTGCCTGGTCCAACGCAATCATGCACCACATGGACTGGCTACCCACTTTTCTGGCAGCCGCCGGTGAGCCGGACGTCAAGGAAAAATTGCTGACTGGTCACAGTGCCATCGGCCGTAATTTCAAGGTACATCTTGATGGCTACAATTTCCTGCCCTACCTGACCGGGGAGTCTGAGGGGGGGCCGCGCAAGGAGATCTTCTACTTCACCGATGACGGTGACCTGTCGGCGCTGCGCTATGATGACTGGAAACTGATCTTCATGGAACAGCGCGCCGAGGCGACTTTCCAGGCATGGATCGAGCCGTTTATACCGCTGCGGGTACCCTATATCGAGAACCTGCGGCGTGATCCCTATGAGCGTGCACTGATCACATCCAATACCTACTATGACTGGTTGCTGGACCGTGCCTACCTGTTGGTACCGGCACAGGCCTACGTGGGCAAGTTCCTGGCAACCTTCCAGGAGTTCCCGCCACGCCAGAAGGCCGCCAGCTTCAGCCTCGATCAGGTGATGGAGAAATTGTCACCGCCGGGTGGCTAACCTGCATTGCAGTGCCTGCCGGGTAGCATACCCGGCGGGCACATTAATCAATGTAATCCGGAGAGTACACAACATGAAAGTATGTCTGCTGATTGCAGTGCTGGTCGTTGCCGGCTGTAGCACCGACAGTTACTACAGAGGCAATACCCGGGTAACCGTGAAGCGCATTATCGGTATCCCGTACCTGGAAAAAGAGGAAACTGTCAAAAGAAAGCAACCGGGCTCGGATTCTGTTCCGGTGCAGTAACCCTCCTGTCCGCCAGGCCAAACTGGCATGGCCGCATGAGCTGTGTACTTTATCGCTATTGCGTGTAATAACAAAAACTTTTATAGAGAGAATAACCATGTTCAATTACAAATTGCTCGGTACTGTAATGCTGGTAGCGTTCCTGTGGGTGCAGAGTGTGCCGCAAGTCATGGCTGACGGCGCGCCGGACCCGCTGCCTTCCTGGAAGACGGGTCCGGTGAAGGCCAGCATTATTAATTTCGTGAGTGCGGTGACCGACGCGACAGGCACTGTTTATGTACCACCCGCTGAACGTATCGCGACCTTTGACAACGACGGTACGCTCTGGTCAGAGCGGCCGGTGTATTTCCAGTTACTCTTTGCTATCGACCGCATCAAGGCACTGGCGCCGCAGCATCCGGAATGGAAGACACAGCAGCCGTTCAAGGCCGTGCTGGAGAACGACATGGATGCGCTTGCAGATGCGGGAGAGAAGGGCTTGCTGCAACTGGTAATGGCCTCCCATGCCGGTATGACCACGGCGGAGTTTTCACAAATTGTTACGGACTGGCTGGCGAGCGCACAACACCCGCGTTTCAAGCGGCCCTATACGGACCTGGTGTACCAGCCCATGCTGGAACTGCTGGACTACCTGCGCGCCAATGGCTTCAAGACCTTCATTGTTTCCGGTGGCGGTATCGAGTTCATGCGCCCCTGGGTCGAATCAGTCTATGGTATCCCGCCAGAGCAGGTGGTTGGCAGCAGCATCAAGACACAGTTTGAAATACGTGACGGGGTACCGGTACTGGTACGCCTGCCCGAGGTCAATTTCATCGATGACAAGGCAGGCAAGCCGGTCGGCATTAACGAGTATATTGGCCGTCGTCCCATCGCTGCCTTCGGTAACTCCGACGGCGACTTGCAGATGCTGCAGTGGACCGCGGCCGGTGACAGCCCCCGGCTCATGCTGATTGTGCACCACACCGATGCTGACCGGGAGTGGGCCTATGACCGTGACTCGCATGTGGGTCGACTGGACAAGGCGCTGGTCGAGGCAGACAAACACGGTTGGACGGTAGTCGATATGGAGCAGGACTGGAAACAGATCTACCCGGCAGGTGAATAATCAAACTGTAGGATGGGTAAAGGAGCGAAGCGACGTACCCATCAAGTACAATGTGCTTGCCCTGATGGGTACGCTGCGCTTTACCCATCCTACTTACTGTGGGAGCGCCGTCCCCGGCGCGAATGTTTTTTCATTCACACTGCCTGTCTTGCTGCTGTTGTTGCTCCACTCCTGGCCGGCCATTGCCGGCGATGCGGACAGCCGTCCGGACTTCGTCGGACGGCAGGTCGGTGCCAGTTGCCATGCGGCACAGGAAGAACTCTGGCAGGAATCCCACCATGACCTCGCCATGCAGGAAGCGACTGCCACAACTGTACTGGGCGATTTTAATGACAGGGAGTTTACCCATGCCGGGACGAGCAGCCGGTTTTTCAGGAAAGACGACCGTTTCATGGTGCGTACCGACGGCCCGGATGGCAAGCTGACTGATTACGAAATCAAGTACACCTTCGGTGTTGCGCCGCTGCAGCAGTACCTGATTGAGTTCCCCGGCGGCCGGCTGCAGGCCCTGAGCATTGCCTGGGATGCCCGGCCGCAGGCACAGGGCGGGCAGCGCTGGTTTCACCTCTATCCCGATGAACAGATTACCCATGATGATGAATTGCACTGGACCGGGCTGAACCAGAACTGGAACAATATGTGTGCCGAGTGCCACTCGACGCATTTGCAAAAAAACTACGACCCGCTGCAGAAAAGCTTCGACACGCGCTGGTCGGAAATCGATGTCTCCTGCGAGGCCTGCCACGGGCCCGGTGCGCTGCATGTGGACTGGGCAAACAAAAAGCCCGGCTGGGAAAAACAGGCCGGCAGCAAGGGGCTGACCATTGCACTCAATGAACGCCAGGGCGTGCACTGGCAGCCGGATGCCAACACCGGTACCGCCAGCCGCAGCAAACCCCGCCAGGGCAGTGCGGAGATCGAAATGTGTGCCCGCTGTCATGCACGCCGCAGTGTCATTTCCGGCGGTTATGTGCACAGCGAACCGTTGCTGGACCATTACCTGCCGCGGCTGCTGGATGCCGGTATGTATTATCCCGATGGCCAGATCGAGGACGAGGTGTATGTTTATGGATCGTTCCTGCAGAGCCGCATGCATCAGGCCGGTGTCACCTGCAGCGATTGCCACGACCCGCACAGTCTGCAGTTGCGACAACCCGGCAGCGGTGTGTGCCTGCAGTGCCATGCAGCAAACAAGTTCGCCACCACGGCACACCACTTTCACAAGCCGGATGCAGCAGGCGCGAGTTGTGTGGAATGCCACATGCCGCCGCGTGACTACATGGTGGTAGACCCGCGCCATGACCACAGCTTCCGTATCCCGCGGCCGGACCAGTCGGTCACACTGGGCACGCCGAATGCCTGTAACAACTGCCACACGGACAAGAGTCCGCAGTGGGCCGCGACACAGGTGCAGGACTGGTACGGTCAGGTGCCGCAGGGCTTGCAGAACTGGGCCGAAACTTTTGCGGCCACCCGCAACGGGGATCCCCGTACCGGCGAGTCACTGTTACAGCTGATACGGGATAGCGATACCCCGGCTATTGCCCGGGCAACCGCGCTGTCGCAGGTCGGCCCCTATCTGAATGCACAATCCCTGGATGTGCTGACACAGGGCCTGTGGGATGACGACCCGGGCGTGCGTGCTGCCACGATGGGAATGCTGGAACAGTTGCCTGCCGGACTACGGGTACAGCTGGCGTTTCCGTTTCTGGAAGACGATGTGCGTGCAGTGCGTATTGAAGCAGCACGGGTGCTGTCCGCCACGCCGGCAGGTGACCTGGACGACAAGCAGCAGGCGTTGCTGGAGCAGGGCATCGAGGAATTTATCGATTCACAGCTGGCCAGTGCCGAGCGCCCCGAGGCGCAGACCAATCTGGGCAACCTGTATGCCGCGCGGGGGCAACTGCTACAGGCAGAGCACGCCTACCGGACGGCTATCGAGCTGAACCCGGCGTACACACCGGCCTGGGTCAACCTTGCCGATTATTACCGTGGCCGTCAGGATGAAGCAGCGGCAGAAAAGACCCTGCGTGAGGCCATCGCCGGCATGCCGGCTGTTGCCGACCTGCATTATGCCCTGGGGCTGTCACTGATACGGCAGCAGCAGGCGGAGGCGGCGGTCACCGAGCTGCAACAGGCCACCACCCTGAATCCTGACAGTGCCCGTTATATCTACGTGTATGCCGTGGCGTTGAATTCGACCGGCAAACCGGACGAGGCCCTGCTGGTCTTGCAGGGCGCGCACAATCGCTTCCCGAACGATACGGATATTCTGGGTGCATTGATTGCCTTCAACCGGGACCAGGGCAATAGCGAGGCTGCCAGCCGCTATACGAAAAAGCTGCAGGCCCTGTTGCCATCAGCACCACGCTAGCTACCTATCCGGGCGACAATTTTTAATTTGTCTCTGGCTTAAGTCGGGCGTGTTGCGGCGTTATCCTGTGTCAGGAAATATCAAATGATAATTTTCCTGTTTTTTCCCCTGATTTCATTGACCCCTTACATAGAGTCTATTTATAATCCCCGGCTCACTGTGGAGGCATGTAGTGTAATCCACGGGTTGACGAGCCATGGCGGCCCGCCTGCTGCCTGCTCGTAATGGGCTGATCAGTAAAGTAATTATGGCGAATTTAGCAAGGGATGCCCGTAAGTTACTGGTACTCCAGTTGCTACTGCTAGCCGTTACCTCCGCAGTCTTTTTCGTACGCTACGGCGGTTTTCAGGCCGGGTCAGTCTGGGGGGGCGGAGTAATAGCCATCGCCCATACCCTGTTGCTGGAGTGGCGGCGCGGGTGCGCCGACAGCGGCCGTGCCCTGACGGGTGGTGAAAGTCTCCGCTTGCTGTATAGGACGGCGCTGGAACGCTTCGTGCTGGTTATCCTGTTATTTGCACTGGCGTTGGGGGTATTGCAACTGGACCCGGCAGCACTGATAGCGGGATTTATCGCGGGCCAGGTGGCCCTGATAGTTACTAGAATTTATAATTAATTTATAAAAACGGGATAGTTATGTCGGGCGAAGTCCTTACTTCAGCTGATTATATCAGCCACCACTTGCAGAACCTGACCTTTGGTCAGCACCCGGATGGTAGCTGGGGCATTGCCCATGGCGCCGAGGCGGCCAGCGAGATGGGTTTCTGGGCTTTCCATGTCGATACGCTGGGTTTTTCCATCGGTTTGGGTGTGATGTTTCTGTATATCTTTCACCGTGTTGCCAAACAGGCAACCGCCGATGCCCCAAGTGGTCTGCAGAACTTCGCCGAGTGGGTGGTCGAGTTTATCGAAGACACCGTGAAGGGCTCGTTCAGTGGCCGTAATCCCCTCATTGCACCGCTGGCGTTCACCATCTTCATCTGGATCTTCCTGATGAACTTCATGGACCTGATTGCTGTGGATTTTCTGCCGCATCTGGCCGGGATGATCGGCATACCTTATCTCAGGGTGGTACCGACGGCTGATCCGAACGCCACCCTCGGCATGGCCTTCGGCGTGTTCTTCCTGATTTTGTACTACAGCTTCAAGATCAAGGGGCCGGGCGGATTTTTTAGTGAACTGGCATTCCAGCCGTTTGGCAAACTGGGTCTACCTGTCAACCTGCTGCTGGAAGGCGTCAACCTGATCGCCAAGCCTATATCACTGGCACTGCGTCTGTTCGGTAACATGTATGCCGGTGAAATGATCTTTATCCTGATCGCCATCATGTACAGTGGCGGCCTGGTGCTTGGCGCCTTCGGCGGGTTGTTGCAGATCGGCTGGGCAATCTTCCACATTCTTATTATTACCTTGCAGGCGTTCATCTTCATGACACTGACCATCGTGTACCTGGACATGGCGTCTCAGGAACATCACTGATTTTTTATACTTGAATTTTTACAATCGAACAGCACGTTACTAGGAGAGAAACATGGAAATGGCAGACGCATTACTCTATATCGCAGGCGCACTGATGATGGGCCTCGGTGCACTGGGTGCCGCTGTAGGTATTGGTATCCTGGGGGGGAGCTTTCTGGACGGTGCTGCGCGTCAGCCGGAGCTGATTCCGATGTTGCGTACCCAGTTCTTCATCGTTATGGGTCTGGTTGATGCGGTACCCATGATTGCCGTGGGTATTGCACTCTACATCCTGTTTGCTGTGGTTGGCGCCTGAAACACGTCACTGATCAAGACGCAGAGGTTCTGACATGAATATCAATGCCACCCTGATTGGCCAGGCAATTGCCTTTTTCCTGTTCGTCGTGTTCTGCATGAAATATGTATGGCCGCCGATCTTGCATGCACTGGAAGAGCGCAAGAAGAAAATTGCCGATGGCCTGGCTGCGGCCGAACATGGCAAGCACTCGCAGCTACTGGCTGAAGATCGTGCCAAGGATTTGTTGCGCAAAGCCAAGGAACAGGCCGGTGAGATCATCACCCGTGCCGACAAGCGTGCGGCGGAGATTGTTGACGAGGCCAAGGATGATGCCAGGGCTGAAGGTGGCCGGATGTTGACGGCTGCCAAGGCGGAAATCGACCAGGAGGTCAACCGCGTCAAGGAAGACCTGCGTGGACAGGTGGTAGCCATTGCGATGGCCGGTGCCGGCAAGGTGCTGGGGCGTGAAGTGGACGAGACTACACATGCCGAGCTGATGGACAAGCTGGCAGCGGAAATCTAGGTAAGCGCACATGGCCGAAGTAATCACCGTTGCACGTCCCTATGCACAGGCAGCCTTCAGGTATGCCAGTGAACAGCAGGCGTTAACCGACTGGTCAGACATGCTGTCCCTGCTGGCGGCCATCGCTGACGATGCTGCCATGCAGGAGCTGATCGACAGCCCGCAATTGACAGAAATACAACTGGCTGATCTGTTTATCAAGGTTGCCGGCGACCGGATTAACAGTAACGTCGGCAATTTTGTCCGGGTACTGGCTGCCAACGGGCGCCTCAAGTTGCTGCCCGAGATCGCGGTGCTGTACGAGATCCAGCACCGCGCTGCCGAAGGTCGCGTACAGGCAGAGATGGTTTCGGCGTTCCCTGCCAGCGAGGCGCAGCAGGCCGAAGTGATTGCCAGTCTGCGCAAGCGCCTTGGCCGTGATATCGAACTGAGCTGTTCAACCGATACCGAGCTGCTGGGTGGCGCCATTATCCGCGCCGGTGACCTGGTTATCGACGGCTCCATACGCGGCAAACTGGAACGCCTGGGTGCAGCACTGAATAACTAGCCGGCACACTGAATACTTCACCTATCAAGATAAAAGTTTATTCAAGGTAAAAATTATGCAACTCAATCCGACTGAAATCAGCGAACTGATCAAGAGCCGCATCGAAGAATTCCAGGTCGTGTCCGAGGCACGTACCGAGGGAACGGTCGTCAGTTTGTCTGATGGTATCGCGCGTATTCATGGACTGGCCGACGCGATGCAGGGGGAAATGCTGGAGTTTCCCGGCAATGTCTTCGGCATGGCACTGAACCTGGAGCGGGATTCCGTTGGTGCGGTGATCCTGGGTGATTACAAGTCCATCACGGAAGGCGACAGTGTCAAGTGCACCGGCCGCATTCTCGAGGTGCCGGTGGGTGAGGCACTGCTGGGGCGTGTGGTGGATTCCCTCGGTAGTCCCGTTGATGGCAAGGGTCCAATCGAGGCTGGCGAGACTTCGCCGATTGAAAAGATTGCGCCAGGCGTGATTGCTCGCCAGTCAGTGGATCAGCCGGTACAGACCGGGCTGAAGGCCATCGATTCCATGGTACCGATTGGCCGCGGCCAGCGAGAGTTGATCATCGGTGACCGCCAGACCGGCAAGTCTGCGGTGGCTATTGACACCATCATCAACCAGAAGGGCACTGGCGTGAAGTGTATCTATGTCGCCATTGGCCAGAAGAATTCCACCATCGCAACCGTGGTTCGCAAGCTGGAAGAGCACGGCGCCATG
>DMKK01000215.1:0-4700 GCA_003454335.1 Gammaproteobacteria bacterium
CTGCTAGAACGGATTCATTACCTGTTAGTGGCTGGATTCAACGTATTTGGCAACATGAAACACCAACTGACCACGCGCTTGTACATGGATTTCCTGCGTATGGAAGGTGAGGATAATTATCTTGCCTTTCTGCCCGTTGGACCGCGCAAGGAAATCATGGATTCCTGGTATGTCGGCATCCGTACCGGCATGGATGAGCGCATCGGCGGCCCCATGGAGTGGCTGGACGTGGAAGTCGTCACCGGCTATGAAACCGACAAGCCGCAACTGGAACTCTACCACCACATCGAAAACCGGTTGGAAGCACTGACGGGCGGCCATAATTATCTGGACCGCTACGAACAGGCGACCAGCACCGACACACAAACTGGCACCATTGAACAGCAGGCCGACAATGCCATGCATACAATCGCCGACATCAAGGGAGATGCCCTGAGGGCCTTTCCCGATGTTGCCTTCGTGCACATCAAAACAACCAGCCCGGAAACAGACCTTGCCTATACCCTGATACGCAACAAGGCCTACCTGAGCGTCACTTCCCTGCTTGTCGACGAGAGTAACCGCGACCAACGTGATTACGCCCATGATACGCTGACCGTGGTCAGGGGACTGGAAGGTTCGTACCCGAACTTTTTCTTCGTGGTGAAACCCGAGGAACTGGAAGACTTCGCCTACCGCTATACCAACATCAAGACACGTGACGACTATGAGCGCTTTGTCGGTATCTACGGTATACGCCGTACCAATGAAAGCTTCTGGGAAACGGCAGACTGGTTCCAGGATAAATATGCCGAACAGGAACCCGTCCAGTCCGGCCTGTTTGATTTAAACCGCTATGAGAACCGGTAAAACCACCATTGCAGGGTCGAATTCATTCGGCCAACAGCTATTATCATCCACCGCGGGCCGAATGAATTCGACCCTACTGCTCTGCCCGATCAGGCGACCTGTACAGGAATGGCGTTACGCGTATCTTTAATACGGTTGCTGGTGTCGAGATAAATCAGGGTGGGTTTGAATGCGGCCGCTTCCTGTTGTGACAGGACCGCATAGGTACAGATAATAATCCGGTCGCCGGGCTTGGCCTTGTGTGCGGCAGCACCGTTAACGGAGATGATCCCGGACTGCTCCTCGGCCCGAATAGCGTAGGTGGTAAAGCGCTCACCGTTATTGAGGTTGTAAATCTGGATCTGCTCGTACTCGCTGATATTGGCAGCTTCCAGCAGCGCACCGTCAATCGCACAGGAACCTTCGTACTCCAGCTCTGAGTGCGTGACATTGGCGTGGTGCAGCTTGGATTTTAACAGGGTAATTTGCATAAGCCGGTACGGCCCCTTCCGGAAACGAAGCACGATTATGCTGACTCTGGCAATAGACTGCAAGCAGATCAGAATAGTTATTGAATGAGATACCCGCCCTAAGTGACTGATATAACGATATTGTCAATCAGGCGCGTCGTCCCCAGTGTGGCGGCGGCCAGCACAATCAGTTCGGTCGCATCCGGGGCCGGTACGCGCAGATCACCCCGCTGCCTGATGCTAACGTAGTCCGGATTGAAACCCGCCACCGACAAGCTGTCCAGGGCAGTCTGCTCCAGCGCGGCAAGGTCGCTTGCTCCCCTCTCGAGGGCTGTCTTTACCTCGTTCAACACCTGGTAAAGCCGTGAAGCTGTCGCACGCTCCGCTGGAGTCAGGTAGCCATTTCGCGAACTCATGGCGAGTCCGTCCACTTCACGCACGATTTCCGCACCGTGTACCTCGATGGGCATGCACAAATCACGCACCATGCGCCGTATCATCACGAGTTGCTGATAATCCTTTTCGCCGAACACCGCAATGTCCGGCTGTACCCGGTTAAACAGTCCTGTCACAACCGTCGCGATACCGGTAAAAAACCCGGGCCGGGACCGGCCGCACAAATCTCCTTCAAAGCCGGGCACCTCGACACGCGTCACCTGTCCGGGGGACCCGCCATAGATTTCCTGCACATCGGGCACAAACAGCAAATCAGCCGCAGCATCCTGCAGCGCAGCCTTGTCGGGATCAAGCGTTCGCGGGTAGCTCGCATAGTCTTCGTTCGGTCCGAATTGCATCGGATTAACAAAAATGCTCACCACGACGTAATCGGCAAGTGCCTGTGCCTGCCGCACCAGCTGCAGGTGACCGGCGTGCAAATTACCCATGGTCGGGACGAAGGCAATACGCTTGCCCTGTGCACGCTGCGCTCTGATACGCTCACGCAATGCTGTCGTTGTCGTCAGTATTTCCATGCATGCAACCAGTGGTGTGTAATGGATAACGCTTAGATAACAAACACGCTGAGTGCCAGTTTTAATATTTACTAGCCACGGAATCCACGAAAGAACACGGAAGTATAAATACCTTAATAGCAATTTTTCCGTGTTCTTTCGTGGATTCCGTGGCCATATTATCTATCTTTATCAGATTAGTAACTGTGTTCGCTTGCCGGGTAGCTGCCGTCTTTCACTGCCGTCACATAGGCTGCAACCGCGCCACGAATACTGCCGTTCTCCTGCAGGAAATCCTTCACAAAACGAGGCTGATGATCGCTCGTCATACCCAGCATGTCATACAGCACCAGCACCTGACCGTCACAATCAGGTCCGGCACCGATACCGATCACAGGCACGCTGACGGACCCGGTAACCCGTGCAGTCAGCGCTGCCGGGATACATTCAATCACCAGCATGCCCGCCCCGGCATTTTCCAGTGCCGCGGCATCGGCCAGAATCGCGGCAGCACCGGCTGCATCGCGGCCCTGCACCCGGTAACCACCATATTCCTCGACTGATTGCGGCAATAGACCAATGTGCCCGCACACAGGTATATCGTGACCAACCAGGTGTTCAACAACAGCGGCCCTGTCGGCACCGCCCTCCAGCTTGACCATGCGTGCCCCACCTTCATCCACCAGGCGCCGGGCATTGACAAGTGCCTGGGCGGGGGTTTCATAACTCCGGTACGGCAGGTCGACTACCCGGTAAGCCGACCGGCCGACCCGCGCAACATTTGCGGCATGATGCGACATGTCATCCATGGTCACCGGCACCGTGGACTCATATCCCATGAGCACCATGCCCAGCGAGTCACCGACAATAAACATATCGACCCCGGCCGCCTCGAGCACGCGGGTAAAACTGGCATCATAGGTGGTCAGGCAGGCAATCTTTTCACCACGCTGCTGCATCGCCTGCAGGGTGGCTAGTGTCACCGGTGTTTTCTGCTGTGCATCTGCCATCATGATCTGCCTATTGTGGCCCGGGTGTATCGAAGTGGAATCCGGGGGTACTGACCTGCACATTCCCGGATTCCGTTTCACTCCATCCGGGCTACGACACGGCTAGGAGCCAAACCGGGCCACGTATCAGATTACCGCAGACATGGGATTAAAATAGTGTTTCCCGCTCCGGGTCAGGTGGATCTGCTCCAGCAGTGCCTCGTACTCGGCATCATTGTCAACCAGGTTGATACTGGCCGTGTTCACAATTAACAGAGGCGCATCATCATAGTTAAGAAACAGGCGCGAGTAGGCCTCGGACAGCCGGCGCAAATACTCGGCATCAATTTTGCGCTCATACCTGATACCGCGCCTTGAAATACGCTTGAGCAATACATCTTCAGGTGCCTGCAGGTAAACCACCAGATCCGGCACAGGTGCATTCACGGTGACATGCGCATACACCTGCTCGTAGAGTTTCAGCTCTTCAGCGCCCAGCGTCAGTTCGGCAAACAGGTGGTCTTTTTCCATCAGAAAATCTGCAACGCGTACCGGCTGGAACATATCGGCCTGCCGCATGGCCTCGATCTGGCGCACCCGCTGAAACAGAAAAAACAGCTGTGCGGGCAAGGCACCGGAACGTGGATCCTGGTAGAAACCCGCCAGAAACGGATTCTCATCCGCACCCTCGAGCATAAGGTCTGTCTCGAAACTCTCCGCCAGACGTTTTGCCAGGCTGGTCTTGCCAACGCCGATCGGCCCTTCAACGACAATGTATCCAGGACGTTCCTTACCCATCAAGCCGTAACCAGTTTCCTGAGTGAGTGGTTCTCGCATTTATTAATCAATGAGGTCAACCGCCCCTGCCCCGGAACATTGACATCGCCTGCCAGCTCCGATAACGGAATAATAACGAAGTCACGTTCGTGCATACCGGGATGCGGCACGGTCAGGTCCGGGGTATTGATCTTTTGCTTGCCGTACATCAACAGGTCCAGATCAATAATCCTTGGCCCCCACTTCTCTCCATCCCGCGCACGCCCCTGCAGATCCTCGATCCGGGTCAACTCCTGCAGAAAATTTGCTGCTGACAACAGTGTGTCCATGGCGACAACCGCGTTGACATAATCGGGCTGGTCTGCAGGCCCCATAGGTTTGCCGCGGTACAAGCTGGAACGCGAAACCATAATTGAATCAGGGATCATCTCCAATTCTTCAACCGCTTCCAGCACCTGTGCAACCGGGTCTTCCAGGTTGCTCCCCAAGCCTATATAAACTCGAACTGTCATTCTGTCTTCACCTCCGGCTTGCGCCGTGAACGATTACGACGGCGTTTCCGCGGTCGTGCCCGGGTAGTTTCCTGCACCTGCTCCTGCGGGTTGGTTTCCTGGAAATCTGTCCACCAGTCACCCAGTTCCCTTGACACTTCGCCAGCCTCGGCACGCAGCAGCAGGAAGTCATAG
>DMKK01000215.1:4768-5156 GCA_003454335.1 Gammaproteobacteria bacterium
CCCGTTTGCTGCGGCGCCCGCCCTTGATTTCCAGCCGTAACTGTAACATCCACATCTCGCGCATGGGCAGGGAAAATCGTCGTGGCGTTGCCATCACCCCGGCCTGCTCGGCAATAATCTGCGCCCCGGCATGCTGCAGGGCCTGGGCCGGGTGCTGTCCTTCAGCTTCCAGCTGTGCCGCACGCTCACGCAGCGGCTGCCACAGGAACACGGCAAACAGGAAGGCCGGCGTTACCGGTTTGCCCTGTTCAATACGGGCATCCGTATTTGCCATACCCCTGCTGACAAGGGCCTGAAAATAATTATCCTCGCGACCCAGTGACTGTTCCGTCATCGGGAACAGCTGTTCAAACAAGCCATAGTGCCGCAGCATCTCAAAGTTCGCCAG
>DMKK01000070.1:0-3605 GCA_003454335.1 Gammaproteobacteria bacterium
GAGCCCGGATCTTCCCTTGTTGCGCGGCACCATCAGCAAGAATCTGCGTTATCGCTGGCGCTCCGCACCCGCTGCGGAACTGGCCCGAGTCCGGGTATTGTGTGGCGTTGACGACGTGCTTGCCGGATTGCCCGCTGGCGAGAACACCCGTATAGCCGAGGGCGGGGCCAGCCTGTCCGCAGGCCAGCGGCAGCGTATTACCCTGGCGCGCGCCATTCTGGGAAGCCCGCGTGTACTGCTGCTGGATGAGGCAGACGCAAACCTTGATCCAGGGGCCAGTGAAGTCTTCAATGAAATCCTTACGAACTATGAAGGAACCATCCTTATGGTAACGCATCAGCTGGACCGGGCCCTCTGCGCCGATGTCCTGTGGTACATGGAAAATGGAAAACTGATTGCAGCGGGCAAGCCGGACGAATTATTGCATACTGACAGGCGCGTTGCAGATTTTTTCCGGCACTGCACTCAGCAGGCACTGGCATCATGAGCACTGTGACCGGCCTGTTGCTATCAGGAAACAACAACATACCTGCGTGCGGGAATTTTTTATGAACAATCATACTGGCACTGATGCATTGGCACAGATTGAATCGATAACGGCTATCAAGCCTGGAAAGGTCCATATGCGGCATGTTACCGGCGACTCCGCACTGCGCTATTACATTTACGTGCCTGAAAAATGCAATGAACACTGCTCCCAGTTTGTATCTGTTCACGGTGTTTCGCGCAATGCCAGGGAACACGCAGAAATGTTCGCACAACTGGCAGAACAGTACGGGGTTGTCCTGGTCGCACCGGTATTTTCAAGGCGTTATTTTGGTGACTACCAGAGACTGGGGCGTGAAGGTTGCGGACGACGCGCGGATTATGCGATGCAACTGATTACCCGAGAAGTTGAAAGTCTCACAGGTGCAAACAGCAGCAAGATATCCCTGTTCGGATTTTCAGGTGGCGGGCAGTTTGCCCATCGCTACACCATGGCCCACCCTGATCATGTACAGCGCCTCGTCATTGGCGCTGCGGGCTGGTACACATATCCCGAAGCATCCTGCAAGTACCCTTACGGTACGGTCCCTACTCCCAGGTTAAAGGGGATCAGGTTTAACGTGAAAAAGTTTTTGCAGGTACCTGCCTGCGTACTGGTGGGACAGTGGGATATTAAATATGACCCGGGACTAAACCAGTCTGCAAGAATCCAGCGGCAACAAGGGACGACACGACTGGAACGCGGCAAACGCTGGATCGATACAATGAACCGGGCTGCCATGGCACATGGCATGGACACCTCATATGAGTTCTCGATGATACCGGGGGTTGATCATGATTTTACACGTGCCATGAAGACCGGCCAGATGGGCCAGCAGGTTTTTAAATACCTGTTCGGCTCCGCACCGCTGTTGCGCGGCGATGTCAATTTGCAGACATCTGCACCAGTGACCGATATCTCCCCGACAGAACCTGCCTTGCCTGCTATAGACAAGGCTGTGTAATCAAACACTACTGGAGAAACTACGTGAGCGGTAATTTTTCAAGATATGCATGCATGCTGGCCATATTCACGGTATCGATCACCTCTACTGCAAACCTGTATGCCAAAGACAAGGACACCGATTCGGAGTTTTATCTCAGGGATGAAGAATTTAATCTGAAAAAAGCGCTTACATTTAAATCTGCCAACCGGGATTTCTCCCTGCGTCTTGGTGGCCGACTGCATGCCGATGCAGCCTGGTTCAGTGACGACAGTAATGATGTGCTTAACAACGACTCACGGGATACAGAGTTTCGGCGGGCACGTCTGTTTGTATCCGGGAAGGCATTCGATGACTGGCGCTACCGGTTCGAGTATGACTTCGCCTCCAGCCATGACTACCAAATCAAGAGCGCATGGGTAGGATATAAAGGCTTTAAACCCGTCACCCTCCGCGCCGGCAATCTACTGGAGCCGTTCGGCCTTGAATCCATGACCAGTTCAAACAACATCACCTTCATGGAGCGCGCACTACCCAAGGCACTGACTCCGGATTACAAGCTGGGGGTTCTGCTTAATACCTATGGTGACAACTGGGGTGCAGCGATCGGCCTGTTTGACGGAAAAATCCGTAACGGCAGTAATGATGGCTGGGGCGCGACAGCTCGTGTGACCGGTGCTCCTGTCAGACACAAACGGCGCTTGCTGCATATCGGCGCGGCACTGATGTACCGTGAACCGGACGAAGTCAACTATAACACCCGACCGGAAGCCAATCTTGCAGAGCGACTGGCAAGAACCGGGACACTGCATGATGTTAATCACACGATTACCGCCGGCCTGGAGGCCGCGGCAGTCTATAATTCCTTTTCCCTGCAGGGCGAATATATGCGCGCCCACGTGGAACGCGACAAGCAGCGCAGTGATCCTGATTTTGATGGCTGGTATGTATTCGGCAGCTGGTTCGTTACTGGCGAATACCGCCGCTACAATGCAAAAAGCGGGACCTTCAAGCAGATCAAGCCAAAATCGAAATACGGCGCCCTGGAACTTGCCGCACGCTACAGTGAGGTGGACCTTGAGGACAAGACTGTCACCGGTGGAGAAGAAGACAACACTACCCTGGGCATAAACTGGTACCTGAACAGAAACATACGCTTTATGGCGAACTACATCTGGGCCGACGCCGATCCCGACAGTAACGGGAACACTGAAAGCCCCAATATATTTGAGCTGCGCGGACAGGTGGTGTTCTGAAAAAACCGTATCAGTACGGCCTCATACTCCCGCAAAATACAAGCTGACTGGTTTGCAGCGCCGGCCCCGGCGCGAAAGCCGCTTCTGCAAGACAGACCCGCACATCGCGAGTTCGATCCGTTCCGGCTAAATGCCAGACAGTCCTGATATACAACAAGCTCCACCGTTTAAGTAATCCCTGCAGCCGCCGATGTCCGGGTGTCACGCACGTTGCCGAACCCCCCTGATGAACGCTATATAAAGGTATGAATATGCAAGCCACCAACAGCATGCCGGTATCAACTCTCGGCTTTCTGGATGAATGCCATGACATCGTACTGAAATACCTGCAGCCGCAGATCAAAAAGATGTTTGAAAGCAGTGACCTGGCATTTCTTGAATTCGCAGAGAAGGCGCAATCAAACGCTTCGCAGCTGCGCTTTTTCGAGGCCATGACGGTTATCCAGAAAAACCGCAACAATGTAGAAGAAATATTTTACAGGGAATTGGGGAGAAGCTTCGCGGATTTTGGCTGTGCAGGCTACCAGGCGATACCAACAGACCTCGCCAATGAGGATGATCTGACACTGCTCAGCAAGGAGGATACGGATATTCAGGTTGCCATTCAGAACATGGCAGCCGGTGCCGCCGTTGGATCAGCACAGGAACTGTTTGCCTTGCGTCAACGCCTTGCCGTGCTGAATCACGGCAAGCAAATGGAAGAAAAGGACATTCCCGGCGGCCCCACCTGTCTTGCCAAGGCCTTTCACCAGGCTGTCAGCGGCCTGATACTCGAACACCAGACTCTGTTGATTGTTTATTTGCTGTTTAACAAGTTTGTCCTGGGCAAGACAACCACGCTGTACGATGACTACAACAAACACCTCCTGGAAGCCGGACT
>DMKK01000070.1:3634-5976 GCA_003454335.1 Gammaproteobacteria bacterium
CTGAAGTCGCTACCGAGTCCACCGCTCAAACAGACCACCGTGACGACAACCACAGTAACGAGACACTGGGAGATGAACTGTTCGGAAATATCATGCAACTGCTTTCCCGTCGTGACGGCCTGGAGCAGACACACGCCACGGAACAGCAACAAGCGGCCATCAGCAATCCGATCCCGCAAACAGAACTGGTCTCTGCACTGCAACAGCTGCAACAGTCAGAATATACAGAAAATCCGATTGTCGCCGGAAACACGGGCCCCGTTACCGGAGTCATAGAGAATAATCAGCTGGTAGCAAACCTGGTGGAAAGTTTATCCGCTGATCGTGAGCGGCTGTTTGCAGGCATTGATCGACGCCGACTGCCAGCAGCAGACACCCAGGTGATCGACCTTGTCGGCATGATGTTTGAGTATATGCTCAATGATGATGCCATCCCCAGCGTTGCCAAGGCAGAACTGAGCCGTTTGCATACACCCTATCTTAAAGTAGCCATTATTGATAAAGGCGTCTTCACCGATACCAGCCACCCGGCGCACGAACTGCTGAACGAACTCGCCAGTGCTGCAGCACGCTGGGTAGTTGAAAGCAATCTGGAGCGTGGCATTTTTCCTGCATTACACAATGTTGTCGAACACATCACCGCGGATTTCGAAAGCAACATTGACATCTTTGGCAATCTCCTGGAACTGTTCCGCGCCAACGTGCGTGATCTGGAAAACAAATCCTCGGCTATCGAGAAACGTACACAGCAGGCGGCAGCAGGGAAAGAGAAACTCGAACAGGCCCGCAAGCATGCTGCTGCTGCAATCGGGAAATGCATGGACGGACATAATGTCCCGGCGCCCGTCAAAAAGCTTCTGAATGACGTCTGGCAGGAAAAACTCACTTTCATCTATTTACGTGAGCCGGGAGCAGGAGAAAGTGAGAGTTGGCAGCTCGCCGTTCAGACGATAGAGGCAATCATCTGGAGCGTGGAACCACGCACATCCATGGCAGCGCAGACAGAACTCCGCGAGAGGCTGCCGGAGGTACAAAAACAGATTGAACTGTCACTCGAAACACTTAAGGCCTATGGCAACAATGATAATGAGTCACAGCTGGCATTAATCAGGGATATTCAGGAAGCGATCCTCAGTGCGCCGGTGACCGAGTCTCGCCCCACCGAACCGGTCAGCGTACCGGAGCCACTGGATTTCCGGGCTGCCGCGTCAGACCAGGAGCTTGTCTCTGACAGTGAAAGCAACCCTGAACCTGCAGCAGAACAACTCTCGGCTGAAACAGAAGCCGCCCTGTCCAAATTGAGGAAGGTCGCTTTTGGCACCTGGTTTTCAATTCAGGAAAACGAGGAGGTACTGCCGGAACGTGTCAAACTCTCATGGTATTCACACATGTCCGGCAATTACATGTTTGTTGACAGCATGGGCATGCGGACCAGGATCAGAAAACACACAGAACTGGCCATTCTGATGGCAACCGGCAAGGCCTGGATCATCCAGACAGAACAGCGTCCACTCGTACACAGGGCACTGCAAGCGATCCGTCGCATGCTGGGTAGCGAAGCAAGAGTACTGGCATAACTTTTAAATCCGGGAGCAATGCAGATGAGCGCAACTGAAAATTCAACACAGGAAATGCGGGGCCATAGCCGTGTGGAGGTCTCCGAAGTCATCCGCGTAATAAACCGGCAGACCGGCATGGAGCTGGGGCGGCTTGTTAATATCAGTGATGAAGGTTTTATGCTGCTCGGATCACAGCCCGTATCCGAGGACAACATTCTCCAGCTGTCCCTGGAATTCGAGTCAGGGGAAAATAACACCAGCCCCATACAGATCGGTGTCGAGAGTCTGTGGTGCCATTCTTCCAACGATCAGACGCAGTACTGGAGCGGGTTTTACATCATTGATATATCTGACGAGGATCTCGAACGCGTCAGGCACCTGACCGGGTAGCACCGGCAGCCACAATAGCGGTTACCGCCGTGGTCAGCTTTTGCAGGTCACATGGGTCAATGACATAGGGCGGCATAAGATAAATCAGCTTTCCGAAAGGCCGCACCCAGACGCCCGCCTCCACAAATTGTGGCTGCACCGTTTGCATATCCACAGGCGATTCAAGTTCCACCACGCCGATTGCACCCAGCACCCGTACATCCGCCACCTGCGTCAGCTCCCGGCAGGGTTCAAGTCCCGCGCGCAGCCCCTGTTCAATACGCGCAATCCGTTCCTGCCAGGGTGATTCAAGCAACAAATCGATACTTGCCAGGCCGGCCGCACACGCCAGCGGGTTGGCCATAAAAGTCGGGCCGTGCATGAACAACCCCGGGTCGCCGGCACTGATAGTTT
>DMKK01000076.1 GCA_003454335.1 Gammaproteobacteria bacterium
GGCGTGCCGTCATGGCAGCATGACTGGATGTGACTTGCTCGTTTTTCATTGCTTTCTCCATAGATAGACCATTCTGCAGCAGATTCTAGCGCGGATCATGAGTAGCTGTCACCTCCTGCGTCAACGCGCGACAAGCCAGACTCAACCGTTTGGAAGCGTGGTTGAGTACGGCATGGGCAATGGCGTATATGTTCAGACTTCAATGTAGAAACCCGTTATCGCCCTGCCCCGAAAAATCAGCACATACACACGCATCGTGGCAGGATTAAAATCCTGTGCGTACCATTCATGCGTGGTCGGTGCGGGTATTTTCCAGCGTACTCTTCTTTTTTGTCCATGCAGGTGCCACCGCATGCGTCAAATCGGAAACAGCAACTTCACGGTGAAGTTTACCGTCCATTCAGGCGCGATGTAATCATCCTGAAAATTGTATTCGTAGTAGCCGGAAAACTGCACTGGCTGGTCGCCCAGTTTTACCAATTTCGAAAGCTTCACGCCCAGCGGCAGGTTGGTCCAGTCATTTAAATTCCAGTCGTAGGTGGCATTCATTTCCGATACACCAATTGACCATTTGTTCGGTAGTGATACGTTAACGATGGGCTGGAGGATGCTGAGATTCACATCTTCGCGGTCATCATCCCCGGCAACCGTAATCAGATTCTGGTTGAACAGACCCCACATGAATTTCTTTTCCCGGGCAACAAAGCCCAGGGCCGGTCCGAGAGCCCATTTCTCGGCGCCCAGCTCATCTTCACTGGCCGTTGGCAGTAACGCCACCGGGCCGACACCCCAGCGGCCCCATGGCTTGTCAAACACAATCAGGTCAAACAGTACCGAGTCACCCAGTCCGGTCTTTCCTGTCGGGCTGTCAGTGATATAGGGAATGGTCGCCCGGGCAATATTCTTTACCCCGCCCAGTTTGAAAGGTATAACCGGACGCAAGATGACCGTGTTGGCTTCCTCATCCTTCAGTTGGTGGAAATTGCCGTTGTAGGAGTCCTGGATCTGGATGGCCATCAGTGAAGCCGTCGGGTCATTGGCTGCCTGTCCCAGCGACTGGCCGTCACTGTCCGGGTTAGCCGCGAGCGCCGGCACGGGTATTGTTGCCAGGGAGGTCAGTAACAGACATCCAAGGTAGTATGTAGATATCCTGGTTAACCGGTTAAATGGTATGTAAAACATACTTTAGAAAACATCCATAATCCCAGGATTCTGCGATAATACACGTATCTGTAATATTTTAAAGATGGGCGAGCGATGCGTCAGACTCGCAAGGGCAGCTAATGATACTTTGGGATAAAGGTGCACATCGGTGTCGACAGTAAAACAAAAATAATTCACTCCGTAATAGTAATCCCCGGCATCCCCCACGATTTCGGCATCGGCAGCTAGCTGCGTTTGTTTCCCGGCAGCAGTGTTGGTATGTTGTCTCTCTAACTGGAGGACATAGCCAATGACCGGATCAATACCAAAACTGTTTTTCGCAGGACTGCTGGGGTTTTCCCTGCTGATGCTGGGCGGATGTGGCGTTAACAACATTCCTTCCTACGATGAATCAGCCGATGCTGCCTGGAGTGATGTACTCAACCAGTACCAACGGCGTGCAGAACTGATTCCCAATCTGGTGGCCACGGTAAAGGGCTATGCCGCACACGAAAAGGAAACCCTCGAAGCTGTCATCGAGGCCCGCTCCAAAGCCACCAGCATGCAGCTGCCCAGCGATATTCAGTCCAGTCCGGAGACGATGAAACAGTTTCAGGCTAACCAGGACGCCCTGTCGAGTGCGCTGTCGCGCCTGATGGTGGTAGTGGAACGCTATCCTGACCTAAAAGCCAGCCAGAACTTTCTGTCACTGCAATCACAACTGGAAGGCACCGAAAATCGTATCGCCGTTGCCCGCAGGGATTACATCCATGCGGTAAAAACCTATAACACAGAACTCCGCACCTATCCGGGAAAATGGTGGCATTCCATGCTCTACTCCGATCTTGAGCCGCGTGCCAATTTCACCGCCCCGGAAGAAATACAGCAAGCGCCAGAGGTAGAGTTCTGAGCCTGCCGCGACCGTAACAAGTTGTTCATGTCTACCAGCCACTACCGGGCAATTCCCAGCCGTTCCATACGATCGGCGAGAATTCTTCTGACCCTGCTGTTATGCGTAATTTCAGCGCCGCTTTTGTCGGCGCCGGAATTCCCGCAACTTGCCGGTCGCGTCGTCGACCAGGCAGCACTGCTGTCGCCGGCTGCAGAGACTCGCCTGACTGAACAGCTCGCGGCGCATGAACAACAGACCGGTAACCAGCTGGTGGTCGTGACCCTGCCCTCGCTGCAGGGGAATAACATTGAGGACTATGGTTACCAGCTCGGCAGGCACTGGGGAATCGGACAAAAAGGCAGGGACAACGGCGCCCTGCTGATCGTGTCACGCGATGATCGCAAGGTGCGCATCGAAGTGGGCTATGGGCTTGAGGGCAGCCTTACCGACGCCCTCGGCAGCGCTATTATTCACCAGCGTATTCTGCCGCAGTTTCGCCAGGGTGATTTCGAGTCCGGTATCGAAAAGGGTGTCGAGGCCATGCTGAACATTATCGATGGCGATGCAGAGGAAATCACGGACCTTTCAAAAACCAGTCCGGCGCAACCTGGTAGCAACCTCGAGGCCCTGTTCACACCCTTCACGATTCTGGGAGTGTTTGCCGGTAATCTGCTCATGGGGCGCTTTGGCGTGAAAGCCATTCCGCTTGTATCAGGCGCACTGTTTCCACTGGTCTGGTGGCTGAGCGGCTCACTGGGACTTGCAGCCATTGTCGCCCTTGCGGTTGCCGTGTTCATGTTTGGCGCCGGGGGTGGTGGTGGCCGCGGAGGCGATGGTCGCAGAACATCTCGTGGTGGCTACTATGGCGGTTACGGAGGCTTTGGCGGCGGTGGATTCTCGGGCGGTGGAGGTTCTTTCGGTGGCGGTGGAGCATCGGGGAGTTGGTAATATGAAATTCATCAACGAATCCGACAGGCAGCGCATAAAACAGGCTATCCATTCTGCCGAAGCACAGTTCGAGGGTGAACTGGTAACGATTATTACTGCTGCCAGCGACACTTATCGCTATATACCAACCATGTGGGCGGGACTGGTCACGTTGCTGTCCCCCTGGCTGACCGTGCTGTTCGCACCGGGCATGGCTCTGTTTGAAGCACTATCCATCCAGAGTGCGATATTCCTGGTTGTTATCCTGCTGTTTCACTGGCAACCGGTAAAAATGCTATTGATTCCCCGACAGGTAAAACATCAGCGGGCATCACGTCTGGCGCATGAACAGTTTTTCCATCAGGGTCTGCACCTCACGCGCAACCACAATGCCGTTTTACTGTTTGTCTCGGTAGCCGAACACTACGTGGAAATTATCGCCGACAAAGGTATCAATGACTGCGTCGATAATGACTGCTGGCCAGAAATAGTCGACGGGTTTACCGCTAAAGTACGTTCCGGCCAGATAAGCGACGGTTTTTTGTACGCCATCGAACAATGTACAGAGTACATGGCCAGGCATTATCCTCCCGGCAATGAAAAGACCAATGTTCTCCCGAACCATCTGATAGAGTTATAAACAACCGCGCAATGATGCAGGAGCCCCGCTTCATGACAACACTGATCACCCTGTTGATCGGCATGTTCATCGGCTGGACTATGCCATAGTCGACCTGGGCCAGGACAGTTCAGGATAACCGGGAGCCGACTACAACTACTATCATTACAGGACCGGCGGTGGCGCTCTGCAACGGCTTTGCCACGCGTGACAAGGACTCCGGGCCGTTGTCTGCGCACGGCGCCTTGCTACAAAACACCACAGGCGTGCTAAACCCGGCAATATGATGTTAAAGGAGTACTAGTGCGACTTGCGTTTGCGCCGGAACCCCATAAACAGACCACTAGCCGCCGCGGTTGCCGAAGGCAGCAATGCTGCGACATAACCCTGTGCCTTGTCCAGATTCTCGCTCACCCAGCCGACGCTGGACTGCACCCACTGGTCGGCTGCCGGACCGATAACTCCGAATTTTGTCAGCAGGGTGACCGCTACCACCCCGAGCCCGCCGGCAATCAGAACCTTTGACAGCCTCCGCCTGGCGATCCTGCCAATGACCAGGCCAGCAAGAAAACTGCCGGCAAGCGACATGGCCGCCGGCGCATAGGGTTTTAATGTCGTCAACAGTGCGCTCTTGTCCGGTTCGGCAAACCATAAGCCGCCCGCACCGAGGAAGGTGGCGGCGGATAAAAGAAGGGGTTTGGAGGCTATAAAACCACCGAGTTTGTCGTCGGCGCCTTCATCGTCGTCATCCTTTGTGAATCTACGTAGTTCCATTGGTGCTCCTTTGCAGTATCAAGTTGGGTATAAGACGAACAAACGCCCTTTTCCTCCGTTCTCACTGCCATTGAAGCATTAATCACTACGCGCTGCCACCACAGACGCGGCAGGATTCTACATCAATATGAGCACCCGCTTCAGTCTCTTAGCCTCGTCATCGCCACATCTGGCCCCGGTCGGGTCCACTGCACCCACAGTGCGCATGAACTGGGACACCCTTTACTCCTGCCGCATCGTCAAGGTGTCGGACGATCATACCTTCGAGATTCTGCTCCCGAAGGGCGAATGTTAATTTGCACCGAAATTGGGGCCAATAGAGGCAGATATTTGCACTCTGCTCTGACCCACCCCTGCAGAGAATAGATATTTTGAATCCATATATTTACTGTAGTTCTGGTGGTGCATTTTTCAGTGCAAACGGTGGGTCAAATTTGGATGCAATTTAACAGTATGGGTGCGGTCAATTGCCCTTCCCTCTGCCAATCCCTGTCTCTGACAGAATCAGAAATACCCTATAGATGCCAGCTATCAGTATCTTGAATACTGTTCCTGTCCGCCGCGCCCGTACTGGTTGAAGTACGGCTCTATATTAGTTTTCATTAAGCCCAAGCTCTCCTCTAGCAAGGAGTACATTTTTCCAAAGGGTGATTACTGTTTTTTTCATTATCACTCTCGAGAGGAGGAAAGTTTAAAGATTCATGATTGGCAAACGACTTATTCTATCAAAGCAAACAGTTGAGTAGCGCAATCAATCGCAATTATTCATTATGCTCGATCGGTTCACCATCACTGAACCACAGGTGTTTGATATCACCTATCAATCCCGAGACGGGGCGGGTGAAGCCACCGAGGACGGCACCCTTTCCTGCAGTGGAAATAATCTCTTCCAGGTTCGATTCCGTGTTGAAGGCGGTACCCCAGGCATTTATTTCCGGGCCTTTCCAGTAACCATAGGGGTCCTGTTCATCTTGCAGGAGATTCAGGCTGTACAAAATAGCGGCCCCGCGATCACGCATATCAAGCTGCACCTTCAGTGACAGTGGGCTGTGCAGGATATCAATGCCTTCCTGATATTCGATGCCCCCCTTTGCGAGCATCAGGATTTCAGGACTCTGGATAACATATTTCCTGATCTGCACGTCCCGGGACTCATCCCTGACCATGTGAATATCAATCTTGTCGTACTCGATCTCCTTAATATAGTAGACGAGCCTCGATACGGCCCCCAGACCGAAGAGCCCGGTTGGCACATAGGACACCACCTCGCCAAAGCCCCCGGCGAAGCCGGAACTGCCGGCCACCAGCGCGCTATCCGGGTTGAAGGGCCGGAAGACACCGTCCCGGCTTTGCAGGCGCATGTCGAAAAACAGCTTGTTGCGGTACTGCGGCATATTGGGTGACTGTCCAAAGGCATCGAGTTTGATATTGAACAGTCCTTCTGCGCGCGGGGTGTGCTCGGGAGCGAGTTCCCGGAAAAAACGCGCCACGTCAAATTGCTCAATGGCCGCTTCCAGCTTCAGGTCATACGGTACCTCCCCGGGCACAAAGTTAATGACCCCGTCAGCCGTTATCGGGCTGTCATGAAAATGTGCCTCAAAGTCACTGAGCAGGAGTTTGCCAGCCGTGTCTTCAGTACGGCCCTTGATGCCGGTAATCTCCAGGTAGTCCGTATAGAAAAGCCGTTCCAGGTCGAAGGTGACATGCCAGTCATAACCGGTTACGTCCCAGAATGCCTGTGCATCGGGTTGCTGACTGAGTGGCGGCGGCACCCCGGTTGCAGCCGCCTGCGCCTCTGTTTCCGCCGCATCATCCTCGCCGGATTTCGCAGCCGGTTGTTTTCCTGCAATACTGTCCAGGGTGTTCAGAATGTCATTGAGGTAGAACACGGTACTGTCGATGACAACATCCACATCATTGTTGCTGTCATCCTGCTGTGTATGCGTGGCCCGCACGGTAAGGTCACTGTCGCCGGATGCGCCACGCGTCCTGACCGGTGCCGTCAGCGCGAACCCGCCGTCGACATCCAGTTGGCCGTCGACGCTTACCTCGAATAGCTGCAATGGCAGTTCTTCCCTGCCCTGCAAGCCCTGGACCCGGGTTAGCGAATCAATCTTGCCCGCTGCGTCTACTGACAGGGTGGTCATGAGTTCGCCGGCCTTCAGGGTGTGTCCGGGCAGGATGGCGGGCTGGTCAAGCATCGCCGGCAGCCGTACTGTCATCCCGGCATCCAGTGATTCCATGCGGGCTGCATCACCACGTCCCTTGAAGGTCAGGTCAGCGTGCGCAGCCAGTGCCTGCATGTCCTGGTCCGGGTCAAAGGTAATGCCAAGCTGATTCAGTTTTGCCTGCAGTGTATCGCCCTGCTGGGTCGTGGCAATGTCTGCGGTCAGCGTGAACGGGTGCAACATGGCCTCGCCTTCACTCTGTACCGCAACGCCGGTTACCGTGAAAGGCTCGAGCGTATCGACGGTCGTGGTCTTGCCGTTCGAGGCAAGCACAACCTTGCCGTTGGCTGCCGTGAAGGCAAGCCCGTTCTCCGCGAGGATATTTGCAAAGGGTTCAGGTGTCAGGTTGGCCACCGTGAGGGTGACCTTGCCCCTGGCACGGTCAAGTTGTGATTGCCTGCGGCCCGGCCGGGTGAGTACCCGCAGTTTCGAATCGGCCTGCAAGGACAGGCGTGGCTCCGGGTCGGCATAGAACAGGTTGGCAGCAAGGTGGCTGATATCAATGCTGGACTCGCCCTGCGCCAGCTGATAATCCGCCTCGAATCGTACGGGTGCCTCGATCTCTGCCTGCAGGGCCGTTGCAAGCAACGGTTGCCGTGACATTGCCTGTACGTCAACATCCAGGCGGCCTTCGGCCAGCAGGGGTTTATCCGCCGCGCCGGGCAGGGTAAGTTTGCCGTCACCTGAAACCAGCCGGGTATTATTGCCGGTGACACGCAGGTCCTTGTAGATAATCTGCGTGCCATCCTGCCCGAGGCGCACCTCGGGTCTGAGACGGACACCAAGATTCGTGAGCAGCGGCCCCTCGTTGCCACTCATGTATATGCCAGTGATTGCCACTGGCCTGGCGGCGGTAATACTGGCGATGCCCCGGGCATCTGAGCTGAGAGTAAAGTCTGCACGCTGCAGCTTGCCTGACAACCAGGTATCCGGCACGAAGGCAGTAAACCACTTCAACTGAATATCACTGAGGGTGAGTGTGGCCAGCTTACCCGTTGCTTGTCCGAGCTGTGTGCTTGTCTCCGTGGTTTCAATGACCAGGGGTTGCAGTAACTGCAGCTGCAGCAGCTTGTGTTGCTTTTCACGGGACAGGCTTGCATCCAGCGCGTTAACCGTAATCGCTCCGGGGCCTTGCTGCAGGGCAGCGTCAAAGTCCAGTGCAAAATGCTCGGGCATTGTCTGTTTGCCCGTGTGTTCAATGCCAAGAAAGTCGACCAGTCGGTGTGCATTCAAATCGGCACGGGCTGCTGCGCGGATGGTGCCTTGCTGCTCTTCAGACAATGGCAGGGTGGCCGTGACGTTCGCGCTGGCCAGCGTCCCCTTGCCGGCATCGACCACCAGGTCATCCAGTGACACATTGAGCACATCACCGCTGTAACTGACGGCCGGCAGCACCGACAGGTTGAGGCCTTCGATGAGGGCGGCATCCTGTTGTCTGACAGTCAAGCCCTTCACCTCAAGCGGCTTGACGGGGATGAGATGGATGGCCGCCTGGGTATCGGTGGTAATCCTGAACGCGGCGGTCAGATTACCGTCCGTTATTTCATGGTCGGGCAGCAGTACATCAAACCAGGACAGCGGCACCCCCGGCAATGCAAATTCCAGCAGCGTCTGCTCCTGTTGCAGGAAGGCATCGATATTGTCCAGCGGGATATCCAGGTCAGCAGGCAGTGTCGAGGCCAATGGCTGGTTCTCTGCCTCATCGCGCATGCCGGTATCCAGTGTTTCCACCCGTAACTGCTTGCCGGGGAGCAGTGACAGGCGAAAGTTATTCTTGAGCCGCAACAGTTCGGGTAACTTCTGGTTCGCGTGTACCTCCCTGATTTCCGTTACCAGCAAGTCGCTAATGACCGTCATGTTGCCGGTCAGGTCCGCAATATTAAACGCGAGTTCCCCCGTCAGCAGCTCTTCGGCGGGCGGGACGACCGTGTCCTTGATATAGGGCTGTACCAGTTGCTCGTTCGCAGTGACCTCGTAGCCTCCGTCAAAGCCACCGCTATTGCCGTTATAGATGCCGTCAAGTTTCAACAGGGAGCGGCTATTGCCCTGGCTGTCGTCAAGTTGCAGTGCCAGGTGCAAGGCCTCGGGTATGAATGGCGGTTCCTCGCCGTTATCCGTGACCGGAGACGCATGCTGTTGACCGGCATCGGGTTGCGCGGGGGTAAGGCGCAGCTTCACACTGCCCCGCTCTGATTGCGGCAGGGCTGCCAGTGTCGCTGCAACGTCAAGCGCCGTCTCGACGACTGCAAACCGGCCCCGGCTGAGTTGATCAAGGGCAATCTCGCCGTTGACATCGATGTGATCATCCGCGTTGCCCGTATTGAAGAGCAGCGACAGATTAATGGCGCCGCGTGCATCGGGCTTGACCCCGCCGCCGGTAATATTGGCCGTCAATGATTGCTGGTCGGACAGCTGCACGACAGCATCGATGTTCACTTCCTGCAGGCTGTAGCTGAGTCCGTGCTCCAGCGAAGCCAGCACGCCGGGAAACGGGCCGGCCTCCAACACTGGCGCTTCCGGCGGATTGAACGCCGCCAGATCGACACGCACATCTTGCAGCGCGACGGTCTTTAGATTTATATTCAGCATAAGGAGAGACGACAGGCAGTACCTGATATGCCCTTTCTCCAGCTGAAAGCGCCCTCCCTGGTACATGACATCCATGTTATCCAGGTCCAGGGACCA
>DMKK01000128.1:0-323 GCA_003454335.1 Gammaproteobacteria bacterium
CCTGCTGGCCCTGTTTGTTCTTGTTTACAGTTCGGTTGCCGGTGCCATCGAGCGCACCTGGATTAGCGGACCGATTGTGTTCACCTGTTTTGGGTTGCTGGTCGGTCCCATGGGGTTCGATCTGCTCACCTGGGAAACAGACCGGGAAACCATTCGCAGCCTGGCCGAGATAACACTGGCACTGGTGCTGTTCACGGATGCGGCCGGCGCCGACATGGCCGTACTGAGAAAAACCGCCAAACTGCCGGTACGGCTGCTGTTGATCGGCCTGCCACTGACCATCCTGCTCGGATTCGGGGTCGGCGTACTGCTCATTGACGAGC
>DMKK01000128.1:372-640 GCA_003454335.1 Gammaproteobacteria bacterium
ACTGCTGGCCACCATGGTCGCACCGACGGATGCGGCACTGGGCAAGGCGGTGGTAACCAACGCGTCGGTTCCCGACGAGATTCGCCAGGGACTGAACGTGGAAAGTGGCCTGAACGACGGTATTTGTGTACCGATCCTGTTCGTGTTCCTGGCACTGGCACTGGGCAAGGTCGACGCGGCCGGGCCCTGGACACTGGCCGTGAAGCTAGTGGCCGAGGAAATCGGCATCGGCCTTGTCGTCGGACTGGTACTGACTATTGCTGCAGCC
>DMKK01000128.1:732-6272 GCA_003454335.1 Gammaproteobacteria bacterium
TTTATTGCGGCCTTCAGTGGCGGCCTGCTATTCGGCACTCTGGCAAAAGACGAACGTGACAAATTCCTGCTGGCGGGAGAAAGCACAGGGGACACGCTGGCGCTAATCACCTGGGTCATTTTCGGCTCCGCCGTCGTAGCCCAGGCGGCGGGAAAATTCAACTGGTCTATCCTGCTCTATGCCGTATTGAGTCTGACGATAATTCGCATGTTGCCGGTGTTTCTGGCACTTACTGGCAGCGGTATCAGCACCAGGGGCAAACTGTTTATTGGCTGGTTCGGTCCGCGCGGCCTGGCGAGCATCGTGTTCGCCGTGATCGTATTGAACAGCAAGCTGCCCCACAGCGATCTGATTGCCATGACCGTGGTATGCACTATCCTGCTCAGCATCATTGCCCACGGTCTCACCGCGAATCCACTGGTAGCTGCATTCTCGGCAAGTATAAAACGTTCCGCCGGGAAATCCTTGACCGATAAGCAAGATTAGACGCGGTATGGCATCATAGGATCAACGGATGCCACTAGCTGTCGGGTTTTTCCTATAATTAAAGAGCCAGTAGCTAGTAGGATGTGCTGAGCCTGCGAAGCGCATCTGTCGCAAAGTGATGCGCTTCGCAGGCTCAGCACATCCTACAGGTTGGCATCAATTCTCAACAAGCGAGGTAATCGATTGTGAGCCACCATATATGTGATTCAGAATTTCCCTTTTGTCCGCCAGACGCGAAAGCCGGGGAGTTCTACAAGCTACGGGTGAAAGACCTGTCACCAACGCAGTTCGCAGTCGGCAAGGCGGAGGTCGCAGTGCGTGCCGGACGCATGCGCAAGAAGTTAATAAAGGATCCGGGCAAGTTGCATGATTATCTGCGCGTGCGGCCGATTCCGATCGTGGTGCGGAACAAGAAGTTCTACCTGGTCGATCACCATCACCTGGTGCGCGCACTGTACGACGTCGAGCACAAGACGCGTGGCGAGGATATCTGCGTTTACGTCGAGGTACTGGCAAACGCCAGCACCCTGGAAAAGGTCTACTTCTGGAAGACCATGCATGATCGCAACTGGGTGTATCTGTTCGATCACTCCGGTGGCGGCCCGCAGCCTCCGAAAATGCTGCCCGCACACATCAAAGACCTCCAGTTCGACCCATTCAGGAGCCTGGCCTGGCTGGTCCGCGAACATCACGGCTACATTAAAAACAACGCGCCCTTCTCGGAGTTCAAATGGGCAAACTTTTTCCGGACCCGCATCCTGCTCAACCATGACATAGCCGCAGGCAAACACACCTTCGATAATTTCGCCTTCAAGATCGACAAGGAGGGCAATCTGGAACTGACCGACGATGGCAAGGACGTCATCGACGAAGTGCTGTTCCTGGCAGCCAGCGAGGAGGCTCGCGGACTGCCGGGCTTCAGAGGAGTTATGTCCTGATGAAGACAGCAAACAAACAGTCCGGGGGATTTCACCTGCCGTTCCTGCAGGGCGTTCTGCCGATAGATGCCTCCCGGATCCCGACAGAACTCATCGCCGGCCTCACGCTCGCCGCGCTCGCGATACCCGAGGTGATGGGTTACACCAAGATTGCCGGTACGCCGGTCATCTTCGGTCTCTATACCATCCTCATTCCAATGGCCCTGTTCGCATTGTTCGGTTCCTCCCGGCACCTGGTGGTCGGTGCGGATTCGGCGACCGCCGCCATTCTAGCCGCCGGCCTGGTCGGACTGGCGGCCACGGGCTCCGATGAGTACGTGGCGCTGGCTGCGGTCCTCGCCTTCATGGCCGCGGGGTTTCTGATTCTGGCGCGCATCATTGGCCTGGGATTCATGGCGGACTTCCTGTCGCGCACGGTACTGATTGGCTTCCTGACCGGGGTCGGTCTACAGGTCGCACTGGGGGAAATCGCGGGCATGCTGGGCCTTAAGGGCGGCGGGCACGGAACCCTGGAAAAGATCTGGAACGACCTGCAGCAGATCGAACAGGTCAACATTTATGCGCTGGCCGTTGCGCTTAGTGTACTGGTGGTCATTGTCGGTTCGAAGAAGCTCTCGAAGAAGATCCCTGGAGCGCTGATCGCCGTGATCGGTGCCATCGTCATCAGTTGGGCACTCGACCTCAAGACCCATGTGCATGTGCTCGGTGCCGTGCCGAGCGGCCTGCCACACATCGGGCTGCCGGAGGTCAAGTGGAGTTGGGAACTCATCAGCAAACTGGTCCCGACCGCGATTGCGATGTTTGTGGTCATCCTGGCACAGAGCGCAGCGACCTCCCGCGCCTATGCCGCGCGCTACAACGAGCGCTTCAGCGAGGACACCGACCTGGTTGGCCTGGGGCTGGCCAATATCGGCGCCGGCCTGTCCGGCACCTTTGTGGTCAACGGCAGTCCGACCAAGACCCAGATGGTCGACAGTGCCGGCGGTCGCAGCCAGCTGTCGTTGCTGTTCACTGCCCTTATCGTATTGCTGGTGCTGCTGTTTCTGACGGGACCCCTGGCCTACATGCCCGAAGCGGTGTTATCGGCAGTGGTGTTCCTGATCGGTATCGACCTGATCGACATCAAGGGCATGCGCAGCATCTTCGAGCAACGGCGATCGGAGTTCTGGGTGGCACTGATCACCGCGCTAATGGTGGTATTCGTGGGCGTTGAACAGGGCATCATACTCGCCATCGTGCTATCGCTAATTGATCACACCCGGCGCGGCTATCGACCAAAGAACGCGGTGATGGTGCCATCCGAGTCGGGCCTCCTGCACGCGCAGCCGGTCGACACCAGGGCCGAGGCCGTACCCGGACTGCTCATCTACCGGTTTACGCACAGCATGTACTACGCAAATGCCGAACAGCTCTCGGAACAGATCACGGACCTCATCAACAACGCAGAGCCACCGTTACGCTGGTTTTGCCTTGATGCCTCCGCGGTCGATGACATCGACTACTCCGCGGCAGAGACATTGCGTTCAATTTTCGCGACCTTGAAGGATAAAGGCATACGTCTGGTTGTTGCGCAGGTCATGGATGACGTCAAGGCCGAAAGTCGCTACAAACTCCGCCAGCTGTTCGGTGAGGACGCCTTCTACGACACGCTGGATGACGTCATGAAGGACTATCGGCAGCAAACGGGGGCAGCGACCGGTTGACCCGATTACTGTATAAATCCCCTCCTTGTAGGAGCGCCGTCGCCTACATGGATGTAGGTGAGGGGCATGAGCAGGACGCGGAAGCTTCCCCTGCGCGATTCGCGGCGAGGACGCCGCCCTTACAGAAGGGGATCAGGCCTGAAATGCACGCACCGTGATCCTCTCCACAAAGACCAAAGAATCGATCAAGACCGCCCTGGCGATGACCGTCGCCTACGGCATCGCCCTGCAGATGGATTGGGACAAGCCCTATTGGGCGGGATTTGCGGTGGCCTTCGTCAGCCTGGCAACGATCGGGCAATCGCTGAACAAGGCCGCCCTGCGCATGCTCGGCACGCTGCTGGGAATGGTCGTCGCGCTGACCTTCATTGCCCTGTTCGCCCAGGACCGCTGGCCGTTCATACTGTTTCTCTCCACCTGGGTCGGCCTGTGCACCTACATGATGGGCGGAGCGAAACACCAGTATTTCTGGCATGTCGGCGGGTTCGTGTGTGTAATCATCTGCATGGATGCCGGTGCCGATTCAGTCAACGCCTTCGAGACCGCCATACTGCGCGCCCAGGAAACCGGGCTGGGCATCCTGGTCTACAGCCTGGTCGCGATTTTTCTCTGGCCCAGCAGCAGCCGTGCCGACTTCGAGGCCGCTGTCGCCAAACTGGCATTGGCCCAGCACCGGCTGTGCCAGGCTTACTTCGCCCTGATGAATGGCAAAGGGAATGCAAAGGAGGCGCAGTCGCTGCATGCACAGGCGATTCAGGATCAGGCGCAGTTTAACCAGCTCCTGGGCGCAGCGGAGGGTGACAGCTATGAGGTCCGGGAGTTGCGGGGAGCATGGCAACGTTACCAGGGCCAGGTAACGCAACTGGGGGAGACCCTGGAACGCTGGCGTGAAGGCTTCACAGAGTTGCAGGCGCTGAATGTCGAACACCTGCTGCCCAACCTGGCGGCCTTTGGCGATGAACTCAATCGGCGCTTTATCCTGATCGAAAGTATGCTCGCCAATCATTCATCCGAACAGCAGCCGGCAGCAATCGAGCTGGCACTGAATGTAGAGGCGGTACGCGCCCTGCCCCATTTTCACAAGGCGGCGCTGGCCGTCAGCCGGAAACGACTGCAGCATATCGAGGCACTGACCCGGTCCCTGCTTGACAGCGTCAGTAACATCAAGGGTTTCGGCCAGTCCATTGCCGTGTCTGAGGCCGCTGCCCCGAAGCCAGCCTCGTTCGTGCCTGACCCGGACCGAATTATGGCTGCTGCCCGGGTCATGCTGATCCTGTGGATTGCCTGGCTTACAGTGATCTACGTCAACGGCATTCCGGGCGGAACCGGACTGGTTTCCATGGCCGCACCCATAGGTATGGCCCTGGTGAACATGCCACAGGTGGCGGTTTGGCAGTTGTTCAAGCCGGTCACGACCAGCGTGCTGTTTGCCGGCGTCCTGTACATCTTCGTAATGCCACAGCTGTGGAGCTTCACCGGCCTGGGCCTGCTGATTTTTGCGGCGACCTTCACCATCTGCTACCTGTACGCCGCACCACAGCAGATGCTGGGCAGGGTATTCGGCCTGGCCATGTTCGTCACCATCGCCGGCATTTCCAACGAGCAGACCTACAACTTCCTCAGCGTCGCCACTACCGCGCTGATGTTTCCCATCGTCTTCCTGATCATCGCTGTCACCAACTACATTCCCTTTTCACCACGCCCGGAGCGGGCAATCCTGCGCCTGCTCGGCCGCTTCTTCCGCAGCAGCGAATACCTGATGTCCACCACACGCTGGGATCCCGGGTACTCGCCGACACACCTCGAACAAGGGAAAAAGGCCTTCCATACCCGTGAACTTGCAACCCTGCCGCAGAAACTGGGAAGCTGGGCTAGCCACATCGACACAAAGACGCTGCCCGGCACCACCCCGCAGCAGATACAGTCACTGGTTACAAGTCTGCAGGCGCTCAGCTACCGCATGCAGGAATTGCTCGCGGCGCGCGGCGGCTCGCAGGCGCAACTCCTGGTGCAGGAACTGCTCGCGGACTTCCGGGACTGGCGCCTGCAGGTACAGGAGAACTTCCTGCACTTGTCGGAGGATCCGGCCGCCGGAGAGCGGGAGGCGTTTCATGCCAGGCTGGCCGAGAAAATGAAACACCTGGAAGAACGCATCAGGAACACTATGAAGAAGGCTTCCAATGGGCAACTCAGTGACCGGGATGAAGAAAACTTCTACCGCCTGCTGGGCGCCTATCGGGGCGTTTCAGAGGCCCTGGTCGATTACGCCGGCAGCGCCGGGGACATCGACTGGATCGGCTGGCGCGAGGAACGCTTTGCATGAGAGATTTACCCAATTGCAGGAGCGTCTTCCTCGCCGCGAACCCAGATCAATTCTGTGGGAGCGTCGTCCCGGCGCGATTCGCGGCGAGGA
>DMKK01000149.1 GCA_003454335.1 Gammaproteobacteria bacterium
GAGCGAAGAAAGCGCAGGAGCGGCGGGCCGGGTTTTCGGGTGAGAATTAGCGAATCAACGGTGTCTGACCCTTTCGGTTGAGGGACCCTACAAGATCTGCACTGCCCGATAAAAGGCCATCAACAGGCCGGGATGGTGGGGCGGATCATTATCCATTAGGTAGGCTCCGCCGCCGCAGTTCCGAGGCATCGCCGCGTAGCAGTCCGGCTAGCTGCCCAAGCTCCTTTTCGTTGAGATCGGAGATCATCCAATACTGCAGCCCTGCGTCGATCCAATGCAACACACCGTAACCCCGGCGCGACTCCGCCTCGATGGCGCGATAGCCACCGTCATCAGAAGGCCAGACAAATACGTTGACCACGTGGGCACGACGTCTGTAAACCACGGCCGCCACCGGGCGGTGCCGGAGGTAATCCATTCGCCCGCCGAGCAAGGGAAAACCGTGGCCGGCAAGATCCGTAACCGGCACCGCAAAATCCACTTTGCCCTTGAACCAGGGCTTGACCGTATGCTGATCGGAGCTTGCGATATCCGTCACGTGGTCCACGATCAGCGAACGTACATGGGCGCTGACGATCTCATCCAGCACCGTTGAGTCAGCCGGAGGCGCTACGAAGCTCAACATCCCCCACGTGATCAGGGACACCAGCGCCGCCACCCCGCCGCTGAATCCCATCCACGGAAGCACGACACCCAAACGGTCGTCCTCGGCCGTATCGTCCCGCAGCTGTTTACGTACGCGACGTTTGAGTCCCGCAGGCACCGGAAACACCGCTTGCTTGTTAAGCGCCACATGGATGGTTTTGAGGCCGTTGAGTAACCCGGAACATTCACCACACCGCTCCAGATGCTCCGCCAGCGCACGCTTGTCCGACAGCGGCAACTCGCCGTCGAAATAGCGTTCCAGCTGCTGTTGAATCTCTTTACAGTCCACCGGCGTTTTCTCTTTTCAATCGATTGGTTAAATACTCCAGTAAATGCCGCCGGGCCCTCGACAAACGGGACATCACGGTACCCTGTGGCACATCGACAATCTCGGCAATCTCTTTATAGGAATAACCCTCCACCTCACGCAGCAGCAGGACCTCGCGAAATTCCACCGGCAACCGCTCGAGCGCCCCGATCAATGCCGCTGTTTCGGTCGAACTGCGAGCCAGGAGCTCAGGATTCGAAGCCAGCGACGCCGGAAAAGGCGAACCCGCCACGTCCTGCTGACTGTGTACCACCTCGTCAAAACTCACTAAGTTACTGGCTTGTTTTTTCTTGCTTAGCCAGGTGTAGGCCTGGTTGCGGACAATGGTCAGGATCCAGGCCGCACTATTCCCAGTTTGGTAACTGTTGAAATACTCAAACGCGCGCGCATACGCCGTCTGGACAATGTCCTCCGCATCATGGGCATCACCGACCAACCACCGTGCATGATTGTAGGCAGCGCTGAGATGGGGCAACATCAGCCGCTCAAACCGCTCACGTTTTTTTCTTGCTGACACCCTCGCTCCTGGGTTTATCACTTTACTAATAATATAACTCTCGAAGCCACGGTTTTATTCCCGCCTTCGGCCGGACCAGACGGCGCAACATCGAGGATATCGATGCATCACCGTGCCACACGGTCACAGGTTTTTGTATCTATCTTGCAATCATGACCCCCGCTTCTCTCCAGTTCCAGGCCCCGAAAGGGGCAAGAAGGTGTTTTGGTCCAGCGCGCCATTTTAGGCAAAAAAATCCGGTTTCGCAGGAATATTTTCCCGACCCGATTAGTTGTTAATCAGTACAAGCCTTCGGCCACAGGATCGGGGGTACTACAACCTATTAATAACAGGAGGTCACCCATGGACAGACGTTCATTCATTCGTATCAGCTCGGCCGGCGCGGCAACGGGCATTATTGCACCGCAAATCGTACTGGCCGGTTCGCTCGGCAAGAAAATCAGCAACAACGCAATGGCCGGTGGTGTGTTCTACACCAAGGAATCACCGGGCCGTTGGGCCAAAAAGGCCGGTTCGCATTCCCCCATTATCGAGAAGACCGACAGCGGCGTGCGTGTCGTCACCGGCCACCCGATGAAACAGGGCGAGCACTGGATCATCAAGCACATGCTGCTCGACAGTGATTTCAAGTTTATTGCCGAGAGCCTCTTTAACCCGGGCACGGACAAGGCCGCGATTTCCAATTTCAGCCTGTCTAGGCAAACGGGTGCCGTTTACGCCCTGAGCGTGTGCAACCTGCACGACTCCTGGCTCTCGGTGCTGGAAATCTAGTAACGGAAACGGGGGCACCGCCCCCGTTCTTTAACCAATATCACATACCCTGTCAGGACGTTATCATGACCAGTACACCGATCCGGGCCCTTGCGCTGTTGTCCTTGTTGTTTCCGAGCCTGCTTTATGCCGCCGGCGACATGACGGCGCAAAGCCCTGTGACCATGACCATCCAGCTCGGCAGCAAGGATAATCAACTGAAGTTTTATCCTTCGGTCCTGCGATTTGAGACCGGCAAACTCTATAAGCTGGTGATTAAAAACCCGAGCCAGCAGAAACACTACTTCACGGCCGAGGCCTTCTCGCGTTCGGTGTTTACGCGCAAGGTGCAGATCATGAGCAAGGCCAACAAGACCATCGCGGAGGTCAAGGGCCACATCCACGAGATCGAGGTCTACCCGGGCGGCACTGCGCAGTGGTGGTTTGTCCCCATCAAGACACTGCAATCATCAAGACTGCATTGTTCCATCAAGGGCCATACCGAGGCCGGTATGACAGGCCGTATCAGTATCAAGTAGAGGGCGATAAGCCATGAATAATTGTATCGTAGCCCTGTGGTTGCTGGCCGTTCCCGGCCTGGCCGTAGCGGGTGGTGATCCGGTCGCCGGCCAGGCAGCTTCCATCGTTTGCATGGGTTGTCATAATAGCGACGGCAACAGCGACAACCCGGCGTATCCGAAACTGGCCGGCCAGCACGAATCCTATTTAAAGAAACAGTTGTTCGATTTCAGGTCCGGCGCGCGCAAGGAGGAACACATGAGTTCCATGGTGCAGGCCGTGAGCGAAGCCGACCTGCCCAACCTTGCAGCGTTTTACGCCCGCCAGAAACGCAGTACTACCGGCGAAACACCCGGCAGCGCGCTGGGCATGGCCATTTATGAGAAAGGCATTCAGGCCAAAGACGTAACCGCCTGCGCCGCTTGCCACGGCCGCCGGGGCGAGGGCAACGCGGCGTCGCGGTATCCCGCACTGGCCGGGCAGCATACGGCGTATATCATGAAGATGTTAAAAGCGTTTCGCAGTGGTACGCGTCACAATGATGCAACAGGGGTAATGCGGAAGATAGCGAAGGGGTTGGGTGATAAAGAGATTGCGGAAGTGGCGGGGTATATATCCGGGTTGAAGTAGAATGAGGTGTGGGCCAGAGAACAACTAATATATCGCAACCCTCGCGTTTTGGCCCCTTTGATTTACGACTTCTCTCTATTTACAGAATCCACGAGCGCCGACAGCGTGTTCTGGTCCGGCGCGCCATTCGGTGGACGGAGAAGCTCGGAGACGGTGAGCCCGAGGGCGTGGGCGAGTTTTTTGCCGTGAACGAAGTGAGGCGACGGATTGGAAATCCTAGTGCCTGTGGTGAAATGCCCTTGGGGTGCGATGTTGTCGATGGAAACGTGACGTCCAGGGACGGACTAATGCCGCGGATGCAGGAAGCATAGGAGCGGCGCTGGATTTGCCCTTAGTGCCGGCCACGGATGGGCCAATGCCGCGGGCGCAAGGATGCGCAGGAGCGGTGCGATCTGGCTGATGTA
>DMKK01000187.1 GCA_003454335.1 Gammaproteobacteria bacterium
GTGTTTTTCCGTGGATTCCGTGGCGATAATATCTGTCTTTACCGGGTTGGGTTAGTACCAGCCTCAAAAAGTATTACCGAAGGAGCTATTGATGTTGCAGGTGAGGATGAAGCGAAATCTGTCCACTGTTGCCATGGTGATTGTCCTGCTGCTGGCGGGGTGCGGAGACTCGAATACCTATGTGGAACCGCCACCACCACCGGTGACGGTTGCCATACCCGTCATCCAGGAGGTGACCGATTACCTTGAATTTACCGGCACCACGGTTGCCTTCGACCATGCCGAAGCGCGCGCGCGGGTGGCGGGTGTGCTCGAAAGTATGCATTTTACGCCGGGTACCTATGTGGAACAGGGTGAGCTGCTGTTTGTCATTGATCCGAGGCAATACAAGGCCGAGTTGCAGGCGGCGGAAGCGGAATTGGCGAGTGCCCAGGCCGATGTGAAGCTGGCGCAAACGGAATTGGCCAGGGCAAAAGAGCTGTACAAGCAGAATGCCGGTTCTGAGTCGGATGTTGTCAAATGGCAGGGGCAGCTGGGAACAACCCGGGCGGACATTTTAATTGCCGAGGCAAAGATCGAGAGTGCCGAGCTGCTCGTTGAGTACTCGCAGGTGGCAGCACCGATCAGCGGGCGGGTTGGCCGCGAGCAGGTCGATCTTGGCAACCTGGTGGGTAATGGCGAGGCGACGCTGCTCACCGATGTCACGCGTTTCAGTCCCATGTATGTGTACTTTAATCTTAATGAACGCAACCTGTTGCGTTTGCTGAAGGTATACAGGGAAAAAATACAGGAGAGAGGGGGTGATACCACCAGTACATACCTAAAGCAGGAAAAGATGCCTGTATATATGGGGTTGGCCGATGAGGAAGACTATCCCCATGAAGGCATTTTGGAGTTTGCCGAAACCGCAGTCGATACTGGGACCGGGACGATGGAATTGCGCGGTATTTTTGTAAATGATGGACGGCCACCGGCCCTGCTTCCGGGGTTGTTTGCACGTGTCCGGGTGCCTGTTGATCAGCGCGCGGATATGCTGCTGGTGACGGAGCGTGCGGTTGCCCAGGACCAGGGAGGAACCTATCTGCTGGTCGTCAATAGTGAGAACATGGTCGAACGGCGCGGTGTAACAACCGGTCAGAAAATTGATGGCCTGACAGTTGTTGAAGAAGGTTTGCGAACAGACGACAGGGTGGTTGTGGAAGGCGTGCAGCGGGCACGGCCCGGCCGCATGGTTGCTCCGGAACCGGTAGAGATGTCAGGCCTTACCACCAGCGCGCTTACGCAGGCGGCAGCAGAGAAAGATGCGACGTCAGGGTCTGGTGATGCTTCCTCGCCGAACAAGTCGCAGCCGGACGAACAGCAGTAAACAACAAGCGCGGTCGCCATGTTTTCAAAATTCTTCATCGAACACCCCATCTTTGCCAGTGTCATCTCGATCGTGATCGTGATCGCCGGCCTGGTGTCTGTCGGTCTGCTGCCCATATCCCAGTATCCCGAAATTACCCCGCCTACCGTCGAGGTGAAGGCCTCTTATCCGGGTGCGAATGCCGCGGTGGTCGCAGAGACCGTTGCCGCCCCCATCGAGCAGGAGGTGATTGGTGTAGAGAATATGATTTATATGTCCTCTGTCAGTGCCGGCGACGGTTCCTACACCCTGACAGTGACCTTTGAGGTTGGCACAGATCTGGATATGGCCAGCATCCTGGTGCAGAACCGGGTCACCCTGGCCGAGCCGAAACTTCCGGAGGAGGTGAAGCGCCAGGGCGTCAATACCAAGAAGAAATCACCGAATATTATTCTCATTGCGTCACTGTCTTCGCCGGATGGTCGCTACGACGAGCTCTACATGAGCAACTATGCCACCTTGCGCATACGTGACACGCTCAGTCGTATTCCGGGGGTCGGGGATGTCGGGATCTGGCCGGAAAGTGATTACAGTATGCGTATCTGGCTTGACCCCAATCAGCTCAAGGCGCGCAGTCTCACCACCACAGAAGTTATCGACGCCATTCGCGAGCAGAATGTCCAGGTGGCGGCCGGGCAGATCGGGCAGCCGCCGGTTCCAGCCGGACAGAATTTCCAGTATGCCGTGAATGTGCTTGGCCGGCTGACCGATGTCGAGCAGTTCGAGGACATCATCATCAAGACCGGTGAGGGCGGGCGTATTACCCGGCTAAAAGATGTTGCACGCATCGATCTGGGAGGCAAGACCTATGATATTACTTCCCGCCTGAATGGTGCGAGTTCGGCCAGTATCGCTGTGTACCAGTTACCCGGTTCCAACGCCCTGGATGTGTCCAAGCGGGTGCGTGCCGCCATGGAGGAGATGAGCGCTTATTTCCCAGAGGGCCTGGAGTACGCCGTTCCCTATGACACTACCATGTTTGTGGATGCCTCGATCAAACAGGTCTACGTGACACTGGTAGAGGCAGTCTTGCTGGTGTTCCTGGTGCTGTTTCTGTTCCTGCAGGACTGGCGTGCGACCCTGATACCGGCAGTAACGATCCCGGTGTCATTGATTGGAACCCTGGCTGTGATGCTGGCGATGGGGTTTTCGATCAACATGCTTACCCTGTTCGGGCTGGTCCTGGCGATTGGTATTGTGGTGGATGATGCCATCGTGGTGGTCGAGGCCACCGTTTCGCATATGGAGCAGGGGCTGGCTTCCCGGGCGGCTGCTATTAAGGCCATGAGCGAGGTGTCCGGGCCTATCGTCGCCACCACCCTGGTGCTACTGGCTGTGTTTGTTCCGGCCGCGTTTCTGCCCGGTATTACGGGTGAACTGTATCGCCAGTTTGCCCTGACCATTGCCGTGGCGACTGTTTTCAGCTCCATCAATGCGTTGACCCTGAGCCCGGCACTTGCGGCGCTGGTGCTGCGTCTGCCGCCGGAGAACAAGCATGCCTTTTTCCGCGGCTTCGACAAGTTATTCAACAAGGCGGAAAACGGCTACATGAGTGTGGTCAGGGGCGCCGTGCGTCGCACAGCGCTGATGCTGCTGCTGGCACTGGGTCTGATAGGGTTTACCGGCTGGCAGTTTGTCAGCCTGCCCACGGGGTTTATGCCGGTTGAAGATCAGGGTTATATCCTGGTGCATGTGCAACTCCCGGATGCCGCCTCGCAGGAACGGACCAATGAGGTGCTCGACAAGATAGATGCAATTCTCAAGCAGACAGATGGTGTTGCGGACTGGGTCATATTCGGTGGCTTCAATCTGATCGATGGTACGGCCGCTTCTAATAACGCCGTGGTGTTTGCAACCCTGGTCCCCTGGGAAGAGCGTACTGAGCCTGAGTTGCAACAGGAGGTGATCCTGGCAAAAATGCAGGGGCAGTTCAACCAGATCCAGGAATCGATCGTCTATGCCTTTCTGCCGCCTGCCATCAGTGGTCTGGGTGTTGCCGGCGGCTTCCAGATCCAGATCGAAGATCGGGGTGGTATCGGGCTGGATGAGTTGAATGCCATGGTGCGGGAGATTATTCAGGACGGCAATGCGCAGAGCGGTCTGACAGGGTTGAATACCACCTTCCGGATTGATGTGCCGCAGCTGTTTGCAGAGGTTGATCGTACCAAAGCCAAGACACTGGGTATCCCGTTGAACGAAGTGTTCGATACCTTGCAGGCTTATCTGGGTTCAGCGTACGTGAATGATTTTAACAAGTTCGGGCGTACCTGGCAGGTGATGGCGCAGGCTGACCACCGGTTCCGCACCCGGCCGGATGATATTCGTAGCCTGGATGTCCGTAATGCCAGCGGGGCGATGGTGCCACTTGGAACCCTGATTGCTGTCGAGGAAACTGTGGGCCCGCAGACGATCCTGCGCTACAACCTCTATCCGACGGCATCCATTACCGGCGAGGCGGCGCCGGGTTACAGTTCCGGGCAGGCGCTTGATCTGATGGAGCAGCTTGCGGGTCAGAAGTTGCCAACGTCCATGGGCTACGAATGGACCGGCATGTCGTTTCAGGAGAAACAGGTTGGTTCGGAAGCCATTATGGTATTCGCACTGGCTATTATTCTGGTGTTCCTGGTGCTGTCTGCCCAGTACGAGAGCTGGTCCAGTCCGGCGGCGGTGATCATGGTTGTGCCGCTGGCGGTACTGGGTACGGTACTTGCTGTGATGATGAAAGGGGCTGACAACAACGTTTATACGCAGATTGGTATTACCTTGCTCATTGGTTTGGCCAGCAAGAATGCGATTCTGATTGTGGAGTTTGCCATGGCCGAGCGGGAGCGTGGCAAGAGTTTGCTTGATGCGGCTGTCGATGCAGCGAAATTGCGTTTTCGGCCGATCCTGATGACTTCCATCGCATCCATTGCAGGTTTTATGCCGCTGGTTGTTGCATCCGGGGCCGGGGCCGCCAGTCAGCAAGCCATTGGCCTGGCGGTGGTAGGCGGGATGGTGGCGGCGACGGTCATGTCCCTGACCTTTACGCCGGTGTTCTATGTCGTGACGAAGCGACAGGGTGGGGAGGGCGAGGTGCCTGCTGAGAGGGCTGCTGCCGGGGATTAATGCTTCAGGATGGCGTTGACCATTTGCAGTGAAAGATTTTCCAGATTAGCGTAGTCAGCCACATTGTTATGGTCTATACTTGTCGGCTGTTGATGCTTCATTTGGCGCAAGTGCGTGGTCTGATTTCTGACCCCGCAAGGCCGGTGAAATATAGATGTAAAAATAATAATTTTTACTGTTGACAGAATCAGAAATACGCGTACTATATGCGCTCCTTGCCGGCCACCGTTGCCGACAAAAGTTCTTTAAAAATTCGATCAGGTAATTTGTGTGGGCGCTTACGTCGATGTTGTGAATGCAACAAACTTTCGGTGAAAGCGTCTGGATATCCGGAAACGGATGTCAATTCTAGACAGTATCATCGAGCAAGGATCTGGTTGCTCCTCAAAGCAACCAAAGCAAACTTGAAAGTGAAGAGTTTGATCCTGGCTCAGATTGAACGCTGGAGGCATGCTTAACACATGCAAGTCGAACGGAAACAGCAAGAGCTTGCTCTTGGCTGTCGAGTGGCG
>DMKK01000016.1 GCA_003454335.1 Gammaproteobacteria bacterium
GTGCTGAGCGCCAAGAGTTCCGTTAATGACCGCGTTAGGGGGCTACAGGCGGGCGGAGATGATTACCTCGTCAAGCCCTTCGCCTTTTCAGAACTGATCGCGCGGATACAGGCGCTGATCCGCAGAGCAACATCCGTGGCGGAGGTCAGTTCCCTCACGGTCGGTGATCTCCGCATGGATCTGATCAAGAAAAATGTTATTCGGGCCGACGAGCAAATAGAGTTGCAGCCAAAGGAATTTGCCCTGTTGGAGTACCTGATGCGAAATCCGGGAAGGGTGGTATCCAAGACGATGATTATGGAACATGTCTGGGATTATAATTTCGATCCGCAGACCAATGTTGTCGAGGCGCGGATTTGTCGCCTGCGGGACAAGATCGACCGTCCGTTCAAGGCCAGGCTCATTCACACCATTAGAGGCGTGGGGTATGTTCTCGAAGAAAAATCCTAGCGTGCCCCGGTCAGTGACATTTCGCCTTACTTTTCTATACGCCGCCCTGTTCAGCGCATTATCAATCGCCCTTTTTGCAGTCGTCTATATTTCGCTGGCCACCAACCTTGAGCAACAAATGGACAATGCCCTAATGGATAAGGCCAGGGAGTTCGAGTTGCTTTATGCAGGCCATGGCGTCAAGGCACTTCGCGCGGAATTTCAACGCGAAGCCGAATCACGTGGTATCCGGCGTGTATTTATTCGGGTTTTATCGGCGTCGGGCGAGGTCCTCGCTGCCTCCAACATGAGCGCATGGCAAGGACTGAAGGCGAGCCATATCCAATCCCAGGCTTCACGGAATGGAGCAGTGAGTTTCTCCACGCTATCCATACCCGGTCACGAACACAAGGTACGACTCATCCGTAAGCAGACGGGCGATGGCCATGTCATACAAATAGGCATGACCCTCCGGGACAGCGAAGGCATTATGGAAAAGTACCGCGAGACCTTCGGAACAGCACTGCTGGTGATGCTCCTCAGCGGCGGTTTGGTCGGATGGCTTATGGCCAGGCGGGCAATGTCGGGTGTGGAAAGGGTGACCCAGGCGGCGTCCCGGATTGGAAAGGGAGATCTTAGCCGACGGGTTGCAGCAGGACACGAAGGGCAGGAAATAGATGCCCTGGCAATGGCCTTCAACGCAATGCTGGAGCGCATTCAGGCACTGGTGAATGAGTTGAGGGAGGTTACCGACAATGTGGCCCACGATCTGCGAAGCCCCATCACCCGTATTCGGGGTATTGCCGAAATCACCTTGAGCGGCGAACAGGATGTCGAGGCATACCGGGAGATGGCGGCGACTGTTGTTGAGGAAAGCGACCGGCTTGTCGGGATGATAAATACGATGTTGGACATCGCCAAGACGGACTCGGGTGTGGCGGAACTCTCCATGAAAAGCCTGGATATGCGAGAGATTATTGATGAGGCAGGGGAATTATTCCAACCCGTGGGTGATGATCGAGGCGTGCGCATTGATCTGCATCTCCCCCCGGAGCCGCTTTTCGTGGTGGGTGATAAGGCAATGCTACAGCGGATGGTGGCAAACCTGCTGGATAATGCTATCAAATACACCCCCTCCGGCGGCAAGGTCACTATTTCGGCAATAGCGGATGCAGCCTGTGTCAGGATTGAGCTTGCCGATACCGGTGTCGGCATCGACGAAAAAGAACTCTCCCATATTTTCGGTCGCTTCTACCGGGGTGATAAAAGCCGTTCGACGTCGGGGAGTGGTCTGGGCTTGAGTCTCGCCCTCGCCATAGCCCGTGCGCACGGTGGCGATATTAGCGCCACGAGTTCGCCGGGAGTAGGGAGCTCCTTTAACATCACACTTCCACTCTCCAGTCCGCACCCCTCACCGGTTTCAAACACAACTCAATAGACTTGGGGCCATGTCCATCATCCAGCACCTCCCGATGCGAGAAGGCCCTGGATTACCAAATGGTAATCCAGGGATAAGCCTCCTGTAAGCCTATTCTTTATATACTGCGTACTGCGCAAAAGGCTAATGATGGCCAAGGGCCATAATCGATTACGAGGTAACATGAACCTAGATTCCGCAGTTGATCGCTTGAGCGTAGACCTAACAGGATGAACAGTAATGTCATGCGTGTTCGTCCAGGGTGGCTTACCGTATTGGGGTGGTTGCTGCTGGGGTTTTCCACTGCCAGCTATGCTGAAACGGCTGCTGGTGGTCTGACCCTTGCCCGCGCCGTGGCGCTGGCGCTGGTCCACCAGCCGGGTGTGGCTGCGCAGCAGGACGCGGCGGATGCCGCATCGCGCCTGGTGGATGCCCGGAAGGCCGCTTTTTCGCCTCACCTGGGGCTACAGGCGAGCGAAACTTTCAACAGTATGGAAAATGGGACTCCCGATTTCACGAGCGCTAACGGGCGGCAGGAAATCACGGGCCAGGTGGTGCTGGAGCAGAAGCTTTATGATCCCCCTGGGGCGGCGGCCATTGGGGCGGCACGTGCCGAGGCCGAATTCGCCCATTACCGGGCGTTGCAAAACCGCTTTGCCGTGGCCGGCATGGTTGCCCGGACATATTACAAGCTACAGGCCCAACAGGCGGCAATCGCCATTTGGAGGCTGCCCGCGGCGGAGAGCCAGGCAGACCTGGATGCCGCACAGCGGGGCCTGCGGCCCGATGTGCGCACCCGCCTGGATCTGTTACGACTCCAAACTGCCCTGCGGCAAGCGCAACAGGGATTAAGTCAGGCTAAATTGGCGCGGGCGACTTCCGTGCGTCTCCTGATGCTGATGACCGGGCTATCCACCTTACCTGCGTTGGCCACCCCACCACCGATCAGCGCCGACTTCACGCTGCCATCGTTACCCGAAATCCAGGCGGCGGCATTGCAGACACAACCCGCACTGGTCATAGCCAGGAGCCGGCAGCGCCGTGCCGCCGCCTTGCTCACCGCCGCGCGTGCGGCGCGATTGCCCCGTGCACAACTGCAAGCGGCCTATGGCTGGGATACCCTCGGCTCATTCAGTGCCCGGCCCGGGTGGAGCGCGGGCGTCAGCGTATCCATGCCCCTGTTCGACGGCGGCGAGCTGCACGACCGGGCGGCCGCCGCCCGGCTGAGGTTGAGTGCGGCCAGGCAGCATGCGCTGCAAACCCGACTCGATCTGCGGGCCTCCCTCACTACGGTTTGGGGGGACGCCAGGGCGGCACTCAATGCCTATCGGGCCGCCAGGGATCTTGCCCGGAGAAAGCAGCGGATTTGGCAAATCAGCAAGGAAGGTTACCGTGCCAGGCAGCTCTCCAGTCTGGATTTACTTCTGGCACAGCGGGACTGGATACGCGGCCGACAGGCGGAACTGGCGGATGCCACGCGTTTGCGCCTCGCGCTGATGCAACTGCGGCTCCTGGCGGGACAACTACCGACGGACAACAATCAATGAGGGCACTCATCTATGCCTGTCTCTTTTGCCTGGCGCTACCGGTCAGGGCGGATGGCGGCCTGGCGACGGTGGAAATTCGCAGCCTGGCAAGTCCGTTGACCGCCTACGCACAAGTGGAGGTGATCCAGACCCTCACGCTACTCGACGATGCGGCCACGGGCTCTCGATCGGTACCGGGTACGGTGGTGCGCGAGGGGCAGGTACGCCTGCCGCCGCGCCATGCACTGTGGTTGCGGGCTGTTTTTTATGG
>DMKK01000275.1 GCA_003454335.1 Gammaproteobacteria bacterium
AATGCGCTTAAGTAAGCGCCATTCCTCCCATGCTGGTGTTTCATATTTCTATCTCCATAGATTTGCATCGCATATCCTGGGCCATAGCGAACAAGCTCATGCCTTAATATATGCAACTTTTGCCACGCATTTGGCTATCGCGTTACAACGGTTTCAAGATTTACGAGGATAGTATTTGATTACGCACAAAATATGAAGTACGCACATGAATGTGCTACAGTCACAATTAGTATACTGTCTAAGGGAAAAACATGGACACTGAACAAAACACCCATAGCGGCTTTGGATGCCCTCTAGAAGTCGCGATAGAGATTATTGGAGGAAAATGGAAAGTTCCCATTCTTTACCATTTACAGAGTGGCACCAAGCGGTTCAATGAACTGAAACGGCTGATGCCCCGTGTAACACAAAGAATGTTAACCAAACAACTTCGAGAATTGGAGCATGACCAAATCATCCACAGAAAAGTGTACGCGGAAATTCCACCTAGGGTCGAATATTCAATAACGGAATTTGGATTAACTCTTTCGCCGCTCCTCAAAGTACTTCATGCATGGGGAACCGAATATTTTGATAAGTTGACCGTGATTCGTCATGGTGCTGCAAAGTGAAAATGTTGATTTCGTTGGTGAATGAAGCGGTAAAGTACTTTGTGCCTCCGTTCCGCGATGATTGTCGCCCATGCCGATGCCCGGTCACTCTCGTTTCCCATTAAGCGTCAGGTAACAACCACAATCTGGCTGAGGATAGTGTGGCGGTTTCCACTTCGGTGTCCCAGAAGAATCGTCCGGCGGGAACAGACAATCCCTGTCCGCGCGTTATGCAGGCACATTTTATCCGGCATGCACAAGGTTTTTACTTCTCAAACTCCGTATCGTAAATCCAGTGTCAGTGGTGCGTGGTCGGAGAACCATTTGCTCTTGTAGGTCGATGCGCGCAGTACCTTGTCTTTAAGTCCTGGGGTAATAATATGGTAGTCGATGCGCCAACCAACGTTATTGTCGCGGGCGTTGCCGCGATTGGACCACCAGGTGTATTCCCCCCCGCGTTCGTGTTGACCACGCGAAAGGCATCCACGAACCCGACTTCATCGAACAGGGTATCCAACCAGGCGTGATCTTTTGGGGTGCAGCCGGAATTTTTCTGATTGCTCTTCCAGTTCTTGATGTCGATTTCCTTGTGCACGGTGTTGAAGTCGCCAGAATCTAAAAAGTATAAACCCCCTGCTGGATCACAACAACTGCGTCATGGGCAGCAGCGGCCAGGTATTTTCTGATGGGATAGTGTCACCTCGAGCACAGTATTTAGGCGTCTACCTACCCTGCTGACGATGACGCCGCACGGTGCCGGAGCCTCCACAGGTACAGGGCGGGAACCAGATTGGTGCTCAGCATCGAGCTCCAGATAATGCCGCCGAGGACGACAATGGCCAGCCCCTGCTCGGGCTCGGCCCCCAGCCCCCAGCCCAACGCGGTGGGCAGCATCCCCAGCACGGCCGTCAGGGTGGTGAGCAGAATGGGCCGGAAGCGGACCTGCACGGCCTCCCGGACTGCTGCCTCGGGGTCCATGCCCTCTTTCTCACTCCGCCGTACCCGGTGCAGTAGCACGATGCCATGATTCAGGCTGATGCCGATAATGGTCAAAAATCCCACCAGCCCGGTGGCGTTGAGACCGACCCCGCTCACGCCCAGCGCCAGCGCCCCGCCGGTAAAGGCCAGAGGTATTTCCAGGATCAGGATGCCGGGGATCAGCAGGCCGTCGAATTGCAGCACCAGGATGCCCAGCAACAGCAATAGTGCGCCAATGGCGGCGATACCAAGGATGATGGCAGCGTGTTCCAGGCGCGGGTAGAGACCGCCAAACACAAAACGATAACCCGTTGGCAGGTGCATACCGTGAAGCGCCGCCCTGGCCGCGGCAATGGTGCTGCCCAAGGGGCCTTGAGGGGTGGCGAGAATATCAATGGCGCGCGCGCCCTCGAGGTGGCGAATCTGGTTCGGGCCGGTTACGAGACTTACCTGCGCAAGCTGCCCCAGCGGGCTCCATCCCTTAGTCGTGTGAATCAGTAAGCGGCGCACCTGCCCCAGGTTAAAATCGGGCGCATGCGCCAGCCGCAGGTAAAGCGCCAGGTGATAATCCCCCTGCGGAATTCGTGCCAGGACGATACCATCCAGCGCGGGTTTGATTTGGGCATAGAGGACCTTAGGGGTAATGCCATAAAGCGCCATGGCTTGCGGTCGTGGTTGGATGCGCAACTGGGTGACCGGGTAGGCGTCATTGTTGAAGATGTCGGCCAAGGCGGGGACATGGCGCAGTCGAGCGACCATTTGTTCAGAAACCTTGCGCAGGGTATCGACGCGGCTGCCTAACAGGGTGATCACGAACGGCTGGGGCAGACCGGAGAGACTTTCGCCGAGGCGTTCGAGGGTCGGGGTGCCGTAACTCTGCTGCACCCCCTCCATGCTGGCCTTGCTGAGGAGGCGCTTGGAAAGACGGTCCAGGCTCTGTACGGCAACGCCCGGCTTCAGGACCACCTGGATTTCCCCCGCAAAACTACGCTCGGTATAGGCGGTATCCTGCGCCGAGCCGATACGGGCGAAGGTATGGGCCACGGCGGGGTCCGACCTGATCTTCTCGGTGATACGGGCAACGGTCTTGCGCGTTTGCACCAGCGAGGTACCGGGCGGCAAGGTGAAGCTGTCCAGCAGCACCCCTTCGTTGGGCAGCGGCAAGAAATTGATCGGTACCAGCAGCAGCACGCCTATGCTGAATGCCAGCAACAGTGCGCTCACGGTCAATGAGGCCCGCGGGTAGCGCAGGGTGAAGTTGAGCAACCGCTTGTTGCGGTGCTGGAGCCAGGCAACGAAACGGGCACCGGAGGCTGGCTTCCAACGAACCGGGGGCGACATGCGGGCCAGCAGGAGCGGGATAACGCTCAGCGAGATAGCCAGCGATGCCAGTAGCGAGAGACTCATAGCGAGCGCGAAGGGCAGGAAGAACAAGCCCGCCAGCCCACCCACCAGGAGTAGCGGCAGGTACACCGACACGGTGGTCAGGGTGCCCGTGATGTCCGGTGCGGCAATGTCCTTGACGCCTGCCCAGACCCCATGGCTACCGATGTCACCTTGTTCCCAGCGGTGATAGATGCTTTCGAGAACAATAATCCCGTCATCGGCCAGCAGCCCTACCGCGACGGACAGCGCACCGAGGGTGAGGAGATTGAGGGTTTGGCCGGAGATATAAAGCCCCGCGATGCCAATGAGCAGGGCCATGGGCACACTCAGCGCCAGGACCCACACGCCGCGATGCACGCCCATAATCAGGAACAGCATGATCACCGCCAACAGGCCGCCGACGATCAGATTACGCCCCAGGTCGCTGCCGATGAGTCCAACCAGATGCCCCTGACTGTTAATACGCGTCCACTTTGCACCCGACGGTAACTGATCGGCCAACTGCTGGAGGGTTCTGGCCACGGCATGCGTCACCGGAATGGTGGAGGCACCGGGTTGCTTGAACACCAGCAGTGCGATACTGGGTTGCCCATCCAGGGCGACAGCATACTGGATGGGCAGCGGCGCCCGCACGATGCGCGCCAGCTTGCCGAGGGGTACGTTTCCGCCATAAGCAGGAATCAATATGTCACGCAGCTCATCCACCCGCTGCGGCAGGTAGCGTGCCTCGATCAACACGTCCTGATGGCCCAAAACCAGGCGACCTGCGGGTCCCAACACCACCTGTTGCCGCAGCACCTCGGTGATGGTTGCCAGCGACACGCCGTAGCGGCGCAGTGCCCGCGGATCCGGTTGCACCCACAGGGATTCGTCACCGCTGCCGAAGACTTCCACCCGTTGCACGCCCGGCAGTGCTCGCAGCGCGGGCAGAATGCGCGTCTTAATGGCCTTTTGTACCTGTACCGGTGCTACCCCGGGTGGAATGGCAACGGCGTAATCCGCCACCTCGTTGATGGCGCTGCCCATGATTTCCGCCTGGGGCTGAATTCCGGGGGGAAGCTGACCGCGGGCGCGGGCAATGGCGCTATAGACCACCTGGAGGTCCTGTTGCGCACTGCTTCCATTGCCAAAGCGTGCGGTGATCTGGACTCCGCCCTGCCCCATCACCGTATGCAGGCTGACCAGGTTACGGGTTCCCAGGATCTGTCCTTCGATCGGCCGGGCGACCAGGGTCTCCATTTCTTCGGGCGTCGCCCCAGGGTAGTGGGCCGTGATGCTGACCTGCGGATAATTGAAACGCGGCAGGACCTCCACCGGAATCTGCATCAGCGCGTAAACGCCATAGGCGAGAACGGCGCCGTAAATCAGCAGCCACAAAATGGGCCGGGAAAAGATCCTTACTATACTTTGTTCTTGCATCAGGTTAATCCGGTGGCTGGTAGTGGTCGGCGAAGTCGCGGTGAAAACGTAGATAGGCGCCAGTCACCACCACCTGCTGGCCCGCCTTAAGGCCCTTTCCGATCAGCGTGATGTGGTCAACGCTCGGTCCCGGCTCCACGGCCTGCCGGTGGATACCCTTGGCATCCTCTATCAGAACCCACCAGCGCCCCCCATCCAGGATCAGGGCGTCTGTCGGCACCGCCGCCCAATTGCGTTTGGGACCGTCCAGTTGCAGCGTCCCCACAGCACCGTTGAACCACTCCGGTCTGGCGTTCGTCGGGATACAGACAACCCCCCGGCCACCGTCCAGACGCAATGGCTTGATTACCTTACGCAGCGTCACCGGGGTGGGCTTGCCACCCGTCGCGGAACGAAAAACCCCCGCCATGCCGGAGTGCAAGGCCACGATATCTTTGCCATAAAAAACAGCCCGCAACCAC
>DMKK01000040.1:0-860 GCA_003454335.1 Gammaproteobacteria bacterium
ATGCAGTGAGTGACCCCATGGATGAAATGGGCGGCAAGAATGTGTTGTACCGTGCGCTGGATAACAGGGCGCTGGCCGAAAAGTACAGGGTGGATCTCATGACGGCCAGCCAGCGTAATGCCGAGGTTGACCAGCGCCTGCGGGCAGCACGCCGGGCACGACCGGCAGTACCCGTTGATGACAAGGTGGTGGCAGTCTGGAATGGCTATATGTTGACTACGCTGGCACTGGCAGGCCGCCTGCTGGACGAACCGCGTTACATCAAGGCGGCAGAGGTAACGGCAAGCTTTGTGCTGGACAGGCTATATGATGCGGANNCAGGGCGTGTTGTATCGTGACTGGCGCGCGGGTGAACGTGGAGTACCGGCCTTCAGTGAAGACTATGCCGGTGTTGCGGAAGGGCTGCTGGCGGTCTACAAGGTTACCGGCAACAAACGCTGGTTAAATAGTGCCATTGCGCTGGTTGCTGCCATGCTGGAGACATTTTGGGATACGGATGACGGCGGGTTTTTCAGTACCCCGTCTGATACGGAACTATGGGTGCGGGAAAAAGCGGCCAGTGACGGTGCGACACTGTCAGCAAACGCTATCGCCATTCATGTGCTGCAGCAGCTGGGTGACCTGACCGGAAAAAATGAATATCACCGGCAGGCCTGGGAAACAGCCGCCTGGGCCGGTGCGCAGTTGAGCAATGCGCCCGCTGCCATGCCGTACAGCCTGATCCTGTGGGATGAGCTGCTTGCGTATAACCCGGATGCAGAATAGCCTGCATTTGCATACCGCTCCCGCAATTACAGAATTAGGTTGTCGCAGGATATGCTGAGTAACACGAAGCACATCCTGCGCATAACAGGGATATT
>DMKK01000040.1:872-5395 GCA_003454335.1 Gammaproteobacteria bacterium
GGATGGGTAAAGCGCAGCGTACCTGTCATTGTTGTTTCTCAGCCGGAATCAGGGTGATTTCTACCCGGTTATTTCTCGCAGCAATACGATTCCACTCATAGGCAGTAACATCTTCATGTTGTGGCGGGTATTTCGCCAGCGGGCGGCTGTAGAGGTGCGGGATGAGTTCGATGTTGATGTCACTGTTGTTGACCAGCGGTGAGGTGGCGAGGAAATTTGCAAAGGCAATGGATTGCCGGCTGCCCAGCGAAGGGAGTTGTTGCAGCGGATGTCCGACCAGTGTGCATTCGGTTGCCGGCAGGTCAGCCGGTGGCAGGGTGTAGCCATCCACTGCATTGCCGCTCAGGCAGAATTCACCCAGGTGCGAATCCAGCTGCACTACACCGGAAAATCCGAGCGCGGCCAGGCGGGCAACGAGTTCCTGGATAATGGCCAGGCGCCGGTCACTGTAGGCTTCCTCCCGAATGTCATAGGGACTGCTCTGATTGATTGCCCAGGTGATGCTGTTGTACAGCCGGGGAGATTGCTCGGCAGCGTGTTGTTTGCTTATATCAAGTTGCTTGCGCAGTTCCGTATTTTCCGAATTGCCGGCGCTGGTCTGTTCCTGTTGCAGCAGTTGTGCCGACTCCAGCCGGGTGAACTGTTGATTGGTATTGTGGAGTGCAGCACGTGTCTGGCTGTAGCTGTAAGCCAGCCACAGCAGCGGTATTAACATAATAAAACCGACCAGTAGTGCCGGGATGATGCTGGTGCCTGTTGCTGGCTGTGTCGTGGCAGGGGCTGCCAGTTGTCCGACGGTTTCCCGAAGTTCGCGAAATTCCTGCACCATCTCGTGGTGATAATTCTCCAGCAGTTCGCCCAGGTGGCTGTGTGTTTCATGACTATGGTTGACGGCAACCGCTGCTTCCCGGGCAATTTCCTGTATGTCTTCCGTGGCGTCCGGGATGGCGATAGCCTCGGGCAACTCGTCCATCATGACAACCGGGCTACTGGCGGGTGCGCGCGTCCTGCGACGCTCCTTGACCAGCCCGAGATTGTTGAGGACTTCGAACAGCTGGGCGGGCTCGACCTGCTTCGGCAGGATGCCGATGGCACCCAGTGCGCGTGCCTGGCTGACATACAGGTCCCCCTCCTTGGAGGTGTACATCATGATGGGGATCGTCGCTGTTGCCGGATTGCTCTTGATGGCCTGCACGGCCTGCAGTCCGTCCATGCCCGGCATCATGTGGTCCATGAAGATGACATCCGGGGTCTTGCTGACAAGGTAGTCGAGTGCCTGCTGTGCGGATTCCACAGTATCAATGTCCAGGTCATGCTTTTCCAGCATGCGCTTCAGAGTGATGCGTGCCGTTTTGGAATCATCAACAACCAGTGCGAGTCCGTGTGTCATGCGTGGTTTGACCCTGTATGGAATGGTTGCAGCTACTATAACTCAATCACGTCGCTGCGTGCGACCGACCTGGCGTGCAAGGCCTAGCCGGTATTACGCATGCCGCTGGCGATGGCATTGATGCTGCGCAGCAGCGGCTTCAGCCAGCGCTCGCGTTGCGCGTCGGAGAGATCAGTGTTCCGGTAACGTGCCAGCAGTGTTACCTGGATATTGTTCAGCGGGTCAAGGTAGGGGTTGCGCCGGAACAGGGACAGGCCCAGAGACGGATTGTCATCAAGCAGTTGCTGTTCACCGCAAATGTTCAGCACCTGTGTCACGGTACGCTGGTATTCTGCCCGGATCTTGCCGTAGATGTTTTCAGCCAGCCCATGATCGCTTGCCAGGCGGGTGTACTCATGTGCAATATTCATTTCACCCTTGAACAGGGCCATCTGGATATTGCCCAGCAAGGAGCGGAAAAAGGGCCAGTCCTGGTACATTTTCTGCAACAGGGCGAGACGTGATGGATCGCTATTGCACCAGGTTTCCAGTGCGGTACCGAGTCCGTACCAGGCAGGTAGCGTGTGCCGGGATTGCGCCCAGCCAAATACCCAGGGGATGGCCCGGATAGATGTTTTCGAGCGGTCCTGCTGTTTGCGGTGAGAAGGGCGTGAACCGATATTCAGCAGGCCGATTTCCGTTACCGGTGTGACTTCGTAAAAATAGTCGAACAGGCCGGCAGTATTATCGATGAGATCACGATAGCTGTGTTCGCCGAGGCGGGTAATCTCGTTCATGACGTCCATGTAGTCATGCCGGTCTTCGACATGTGACTTGATGACTACGCGACTGGCCTTCAGCAGTCCGGTGATGCCCATGGAAAGTTCGTAAACAGCGGTTTCCGGATTGCTGTACTTGTACCTTAGTACTTCACCCTGTTCGGTGAATTTGATCTGGCCATGTACCGTTCCCGGTGGCTGCGACAAAATGGCCTCATGGGTCGGGCCGCCGCCACGACCAATGGTGCCACCGCGCCCGTGAAACAGTCTGACCTCGATGTCGTACTGGCTGGTGATGCTGATAATCTTTTGTTGTGCCTCGTAGAGGCTCCAGTTGGAGGCGAGGATGCCGCCGTCCTTGCAGGAGTCAGAATAGCCCAGCATGATTTCCTGGCAATGGCAGGCCTTGTTCAGCAAGGCGCGATAGGTCTCGTTCTGCAGCAGCTGCGTCAGGATGGCTTCCGCGTGATCCAGGTCATCGATGGTTTCGAACAGGGGGCTGATGCGCAGCTGGCAAAACCATTCGTCATCCCGCTTGCCGGCCAGACCGGTTAACCAGGCCAGGTACATGACCTCCAGGATGTGGCTCGCGCTATGCGTCATCGAGATCACATAATTTCCGAAGGCGTGCGCGCTGACCTCGGCCTGCATGGAACGCATGACATCAAAGACTTCCAGTGTCTCCCGGGTGTCTTCCGACAGGGCCGAGCGGTCGAGGGCAGGGGGGGCTGTTGCCAGTGTCCGGGTGAGTTGCTGTTGTCGTGCGGTTTCATCCAGTGATGCGTAATCAATGGCGTCGGGCAGTGCTTTGAAGATCTCACTGACGGCACTGGTATGGCGGGTTGATTCCTGACGGATATCAAGGTGCATCAGGGAGAAACCAAATGTCTGGACCAGCCGTATCAGGTCCTTCAGTCCGGCGTCTGCCAGATTGCTGTCATCACCGGCAACCAGTGAGTCGTAAACGAGTTGCAGGTCCTGTAACAGTTCCTGTTCACTTGCATAGCCGATTTTTTGGCCAGCCGGGTCAATACCCGGTTGTTCCATGCGTTCATCAACGGCGCTCAGGTTCAGATTTAGCCGGTACTGCATGATGCGTAACTTGTGGCGGTAGTGTTCGTGCACATAATCAACAGGCAGATCCTGAACCGCCTCGGGGAACTGCAGTTCGTCTGCCTTCTCGCTCTCCATGAAGCTGTCGGGAAAGCGATACAGCATGGATGAGTGCGTCAGTCGCTTGGAAAGCTCACCGATACGCTGCACGTAGACACCCAATATTTCGCGCATCTGCATGCGCAGTGCCAGTATGGTCGTGGCCGGTTTGACGAACGGGTTGCCATCACGGTCACCACCGATCCATGAACCAAAATGGATTAATCCGCCGGGTACGGTAATGGCTGGTTCTGCTGTATCCGTTTCCGTCTGGTAAACGCGGCGTAGCGCTTTTTCCAGATAGCGGTAGGTTTGCGGTACGGCCTCGAACAGGCTTTCATGGAAAAAGTACAGGCCATTGCGAATTTCATCCTCAACGGCAGGTTTGTTGACGCGTACCTCGTCGGTTTTCCACAGCACCTGTATCTGCTGTTTTATTTCCTGCCGGATCTCCTCGCGTTCGTAACGGCTGATGCGCCGGTCATCGAGTTTCTCGCTGGTGATAAAGATATGGCGCAAGGCGTACATGACGGTGCGACGAATGGCTTCAGTCGGGTGTGCGGTAAACACCGGCATGTAGAGTGTATGGTTCAACAGCGTCTGGATTTGCTGCAGATCCACGCCCTCGTCATGAAATTCCTGCAGGGTCTGGGTAAATGAGCCATACCATAGCGGACCATGTTTGCGGGCCAGCAGGCGACGGGCGCGATGCTGGAAAGACTCCTCGGCAATGTTGACCAGGCTGAAATACAGGTTAAAGGCACGGATGACATTGGTCAGTTCGTTCGGGGTGAGGCTGTCAATCAGGCGGGATAGACGTTTGCGCAATTTCTCGCTTTCATCCTTGCGTAGCCGGATGTAGCCCTTGCGCAGTTCCTCGACGGCATAGAGGATGCCTTCGCCGGCCTGTTCGCGCAGCACCTCACCCAGCAGGTTGCCAAACAGGCGGACGCGGCTGCGCAGGTTCTTGTCGTGGGCGGGGGGTACTTCCTTGAATTGCGTATCTGTCATGGGTGTAAAAAGGTCACGCTTGTTCGGGGGGTGCGATTATACGGGTTGCCGAGAATTCTGCTACCGAGGGGCAGGAACAGGCTTGCCCGCAAACAGTCCGCAGGATGCGCTTCGTACCTCAGCGCATCCTACGGAACTGATGCTACGGCGGGTTTAGCGGAGTGTTGGGTCAGCACTGTTTCGTAGAGTTCTATATAGAGTTGTGCGCTGTG
>DMKK01000178.1 GCA_003454335.1 Gammaproteobacteria bacterium
ACGGTCCTCGAGCGCTTGCTGGAGAACATTTCCTTTGAGGCCACCGATCGTTCCGGCAGCACCCTGGTCATTGATGCGGACTATGTCGACGAACATCTGGACGCACTGGTGAAAGATGAAGACCTGAGCCGGTATATACTTTGAGCGCGGTCCACATAAACACCCGGCAACCAGCCGCAACCGACAGCACGAACGCCGTTTCCAGACATCCGTGCCACCACCGACAAACGAGCAAACCATGACAGACGCACCCAGACCTACAGAACTGAGCCTGCACCAGAAATCACGCATACTGGAAATCTCCTATGCCGATGGCGAACACTATGAGCTAAGTTTTGAATTTCTCCGCGTGCATTCGCCCTCGGCGGAAGTACAGGGCCACGGCCCCGGCCAGGGCGTACTGCAAATGGGCAAGGAGAACGTCATGATTACCCATGTCGAACCGGTCGGCAGTTATGCTATCCAGCCTTCCTTTGACGACGGCCATGACACCGGCATCTACTCCTGGGAGACGCTCCACGATATGGGTAAAAACAAGGAGAAGTACTGGCAGGAATACCTGCAAAAACTTGCGATTGCCGGACACAAACGCAAGGGTGACAGCCAGGAACCCTGAACAGGGAAAACTGCAGAACCTGAATCATGTCAGACAAAACCACACATTTCGGCTTCACTGATGTGCCCGTCGGGGAAAAAGAACGACGCGTACGAGGGGTGTTCGATTCCGTTGCTGACAGCTATGACCTGATGAACGACATGATGTCGTTTGGTGTCCACCGCCTGTGGAAACGTTTTGCCATTAACATGGCCGGACTGCAGCCCGGCCAGCAGGTACTGGACCTTGCTGGCGGCACCGGCGACCTGACTCGCCTGATGTCACCCCGGGTCGGTCGTGATGGTCATATTATCCTCTCCGATATTAACGCGGCCATGCTGGTCAATGGCCGTGAACGGCTGCTGGACAGCGGCATCCATGGCAATGTCACCTTTGCCCAGGCAAATGCCGAACAGTTGCCCTTCCCGGATAACAGTTTTGATCTGGTCACCATGGCTTTCGGACTGCGTAATGTGACCGACAAGCAGCGCGCCCTGCATGCCATTTATCACACCATCAGGCCGGGGGGACGACTGCTGGTACTGGAATTCTCCCGGCCCGTGGCCGTACTGAAACCAGCCTATGATTTCTATTCATTCAACATCCTGCCCGGACTCGGACGCCTGATTGCAAAAGACGAGGACAGCTATCGTTATCTCGCCGAATCCATCCGCATGCACCCGGACCAGCAAACATTAAAAGGGATGCTCGAACAGGCCGGTTTTGAACGCTGTGATGTTCACAACCTGGCGGGCGGCATCGTGGCGATCCATCGCGGGTATAAATTTTGATATCCGGCAACCGGCAATTATATGGCCCCTGTCTGCAGTCCGGACTGCCGGGAGACATCTGATGCAGCTGCCTGCAGGAGTCTTATCCGGGCTCGAGTCGGTCATCAACCGCTACTTACGACTGGACCCGGATACGGGTGCCCGCATGGCAACACTGGCGGGGCACTGCATCGGCATCGATCTGCAGGGCCTGGATCTGCAACTGTTCGTCTACCCTGGTGCACAGGGTATCCAGCTCAAGGACCACAGTGACGTGAAACCTGACACGATGCTGCATGGCTCGCCGCTGGGAATGGCCCGCCTTGGCCTGGGTAACAGCACGGAAAAAACCCTGTTTTCAGGCGCCGTCAGCATCACTGGTGATGTTGAAACCGGCCAGGCCTTCAAGGCCGTCCTGGATGACATGGATATTGACTGGGAAGAGCAGTTATCAAAACTTACCGGCGACATCATCGCCCATCAACTGGGTAATGCGGCAAAGCGTGCCGGCAAGGCACTCAGGCACAGCCAGCGCACGCTGGAAAATGATATCGGTGAATACCTGCAGGAAGAACTGCGCGTGCTGCCAGCACGTATAGAAACTGAAAACTTCAGTGCCGCTGTCACCCGTATCAGTATTGACACTGACCGGCTCGCAGCACGCATTAAACGCCTGCAGAACGCAATCAGCAGCGTGGCGAACAACTGACATGATCCGGCCGGCACAGATTTTCCGCCTGGTACATATCAACTTTGTGCTGGCACGCCATGGTCTGGACGAGATCATTCTTGCCACCCACCTGTTCAGGCCTTTCCGTTTTCTGTATTACCTGGCCCCCTGGAACTGGATACCCCGCGAACGCGGGCCACGCGGCGTACGGATTCGCCGCGCACTGGAAGAGCTGGGGCCCATCTACGTAAAGTTCGGGCAGATAATGTCGACCCGCCGGGACCTGCTGCCGGATGATATTGCCGAGGAACTGGCCCACCTGCAGGACGATGTCCCTCCCTTTCCCGGCAGTCAGGCACGGGCAGCCATCGAGGCCGCACAGGGCGTGCCAATTGAAGAGATCTTTCGGCATTTTGATGAAACACCGCTGGCCTCCGCCTCGATTGCACAGGTACATACGGCGCAACTCAAGGACGGCACAGATGTTGTCATAAAGGTACTGCGGCCCAATATCCGCCAGCTCATCACCCGCGACATCAATCTGCTGCACACCATCGCCAGCCTTGCGGAGCGCTACTGGAAAGACGGGCGTCGCCTGCGACCGCGCGAGGTAATCACCGAATTTGAAAAGATCCTGTATGACGAGCTTGACCTGTTGCGCGAGGCCGCCAATGCATCACAGTTAAAACGTAACTTCAGCAGCACTGACGTACTGTATGTCCCGGAAGTGTACTGGCCATATTGCCGCCCGGAAGTCATGGTAATGGAACGCATTCGCGGCATTCAGATCAGTGATATCGACAGCTTGCGCGCGAATAATATCGACCTCAAAACCCTGTCTGAACGCGGCGTGGAAATATTCTTTACCCAGGTATTCCGGCATAATTTTTTCCATGCCGACATGCACCCCGGCAACCTGTTTGTCGGCACCGACGGTCGTTATATGGCCGTCGACTTCGGCATCATGGGCACACTGAATCCCGTTGACCAACGTTATCTTGCAGAGAATTTCCTGGCCTTTTTCAACCGTGATTACCGGCGTGTTGCTGAACTGCACGTGGAGTCCGAGTGGGTACCGGAAGGCACGCGCGTCGATGAATTCGAAGCCGCCATCCGCACTGTTTGCGAACCCATCTTTGAGAAACCACTAAACGAAATTTCGTTTGGCAATGTACTGTTGCGCCTGTTCCAGACCGCACGCCGCTTCAACATGGAAGTCCAGCCACAGCTGGTCCTGCTGCAAAAGACGCTGCTCAATATAGAAGGCCTGGGGCGACAGCTATACCCCGAGCTGGACCTCTGGAAAACGGCCAAGCCGTTTCTGGAACGCACCATGAGTGAACAACTGGGCGCGCGTTCCCTGTTACGCAATGTAAAGGACAGCATTCCGGCATGGACTGATGCCCTGCCGGCCATGCCAGTCCTCGCCCATCGCTTGCTGGAACAGGCAAGCAGCGGGAAACTGCAGGTGGAATGGACTTCGAAAGAACTGCAGCACCTGCGCGTTGAAATGCGCCATGCAAACCGCCGCAACATCAGCGCCATCATCGGTACCGGACTGGTGCTGGCTGCTGCCATTATTTACGGGCTGGATGGCCATGCGCCAAACATGATCATGGGCGCGCCCTTGCTTACCTGGATAAGCGGCTGCCTGGGCGTGTTTATATTGCTTTTCAACTGGCTGGACGATCACGACGAGTCCTGAGCAGATACACAAGCCTGCCCCGGTCATTACAATAAAGTCTTAGTGTAGGAGCGGCGTCCCCGCCGCGATTGACCTCCTGCCGACAAGTACTCCCGCATCGCGCCGGGGACGGCGCTCTTACAGGAACCTCGGCACGTCACATGCGCTGCAAGCCGTCTTCGACCTCATCCCGCTTGCGCTTGCCGACCAGTGCTTCAATTAAAGCCAGTGCAAAGTCCATTGCCGTCCCCGGCCCACGTGAAGTAATCACCTTGCCATCCATCACCACCGGCGCCTCCTGATAATCAATGCCCGGTACTGTATCGATATCCAGTGCACCGGGAAAACTGGTAGCACGCTTGCCATCGAGCAGACCGGCATGTGCCAGCACCCGGGGAGCCGCACATATAGCCGCCGTATACCTGTCAGCCGCCGCCATTTTTTTCAGTAAATGAATCACCCGTGGATCATCTCTCAAATGGTCAGCACCGGGCAGACCTCCCGGCAATATGACCATGTCGAATTCCAGCGGCAAGGCTTCATCCAGGCTCATATCCGGTAGCAGCGTCACGCCACGGGAAGCATGTACCGGCTGCTCATCAAGGCCGGCGGTAATTACATCGATACCGGCGCGGCGCAGCAAATCAACTACGGTAACCGCTTCCAGTTCCTCACAGCCCTGCGCTAGCGGGACAAGGACGCTTGCCATGCTGTTTTCCCCTCTTGCTGTAGCTCGATCAAACGTGATACCGGCAGCAACCGTACACCCTGCTGCTCCAGCTTGCCAAGTTCCTCTGCGAGGACAGCCACGGTCCCGGGGTAGGGGTGACCGATACCCAGTGCCGTACCCTCGCGCTTTGCTATGGCAATCAGTTTTTGAAGTTGCACGCGTACGGCCTGCCGCGTCGGCACATTATCCAGAAAGACATTGCGCGCCGTATTCGGAATGCCGTACTCCAGTGCAAGTTGTTCGGCAACCGTTGCGCTGGTCGTCCGGCTGTCAACGAAGAACAGGTCACCACGCTTGACGAGCGCCTCCATTAGCCACGCCATGGTACCGGGATGCCGCGTCAGCAGGCTCCCCATATGGTTGTTCAGACCGCTGATATGGGGAACGGCTGCCAGGTCACGAGCCAGGGTTGCCCTGAACCGCGGCCGGGTCATATCCAGTGTCAACACTCCCTTTCCAAGCATGGCGGGTGCATCTTCAACGGCCTGCATAGGCAGGTGCAACATCACTTCCTTGTGCTGCGTATGCGCCTTTCTGGCAAGGGCATCCGTGTACCGCCCGTAAGGCATAAAAGCGCAGGCGACCGGTCCAGGCAGGTTAACAATACGCTTGCCCAACTCGCGCTTGGTGCCCAGGTCATCAATAATGATTGCAATCGCCGGCAGCCCATTCTCCGGGAGGTCACCCAACGAGTCTGCTGCAACACTGGCTACAGTGAGACCTCCCAGCCACAGGACAAGTGCTAACGGCCAGATGACCGTGCCTGCTTGCATCCAGTACTCTTTCAAGATGATATTGCCGGGTTCA
>DMKK01000126.1 GCA_003454335.1 Gammaproteobacteria bacterium
TGCCAAGTCCGACAGGCTCCTAGTACTCTTTCAAACTGATAACAACGAATACAAAATAATTTAATAGCCACGGAATCCACGGAAATATAAATGCCTTAAAAACAATTTTTTCGTGTTCTTCCGTGGATTCCGTGGCCATATTATTTACCTCTTCCAGGTTAAGCCTGTGACCCGTGTCACTCCGCAGAAAATTCGAAACGATCAAACACCGGGCTGTCTAGCACGCGACGTCCGGCACGCGCCCTGACTTCCCTGCCACCCACGTCGATCAGTAGCTGCCGGTCCTCTGCATAAAGGCCTTTCGCTGCCACCAGCGTGGCAGCGATCTGTTCCGTTTCACTGGCCGGCATAAACAGCGCACGCACCGCAACCTTTTCCGGCTGTTCCGGCATATGACAGGATACCGCCCCGAGACCACCCGGCAGCAACTGTATGCCCGCCTCCATCCCCCCCTCGCGATACACGCGGATGGAACGAATCATGCCGAGCTGTAATGACACTCGCCCCTGCTGCTGTTCCAGGATACCCAGCAGGTCGCCCACACAGGCATCGCCGGCACCGCCACCTTCCCAGGCCAGTTTCATACCACCGGCACTGGCATCCAGCACCCGGCAAGTTGGCGTATCAGCCACTGACCGGTCATGCCTGCCTGCGGCAGTGCCGGGGCCTTGCTGCGCGACACCAGCCAGATGAGCATGTATGTCCTCTACTCCGCGCAGCAGGTTTATCCAGCGGCCGTCCGGACGGCGCTGCTCGCGGCGTTGCTCAGCACCCTCCACCTCCGGCAGCAGACGGCGCAACACCATCGCTTCCGGGCTTTGCTGGCGCACTTTCTCTGGCGTCTTCGCCAGGCGTTCACGCACGGCAGCAAGTGCCACCGTCGCATTCAGCAAATGCGGTTCCCTTGCCTTGACAGGCGCCTGCAACCCGGCACAGGGTACAGGCAAAACATCACTGTCCAGATCGATCAGGAAGAAACCTTCACCGGATCCAGGCCAGTCACTACCCGGAATAATGCGACAGGACTCCGCATGCGGCATCAGGACATCAAACAACAGACCGGCTTCTCCTTCCGCCAGCCGGGACGGGTCAGTGAGCGACAACAGCATACTGGCATGGTAAAGCGCGGCGATACTGGCAGGCGGCTCTGTCTCATCCCCGTCATCCACACAACTGCCCAGCAAGCCGTTATGACGGGCCAGCCGGTAAAGTTGATGTGACTCGGCAACCAGCTGCGGCTGTATCTCGCGGTAGAAACGGTAGCTGTCAAGCAGGGACAGCCCCAGCTGCTCCAGCGCACGATTGATTGCCGGACCCAGCAGTGGCTCCGGCTTGCCATCCACACTGCTCTGGTAGACCTCTGTCACTATCAGCTTGTAGCCGCCCGTTATACTCGTGAACAGGCGCTCGATACCGTCGATGGCATCCTTGCGTTGCGACTTTGATAATGCCAGCTGGCGCAGATGCAAGGGGTCAACCGTGACAAACAGACGTTGTGCGGTTGCCCGGTAGGCCTCCAGGAACTGAAAGCGTTGCCCGGCATCCAGTTTCTGTTCATTCAGGGCATCCAGTGCACTGGTGACCAGACGCACGGTTTCCACCACGTCCATCAGGGGCAGGTTGGTCAGCCAGTGCTGCAGCCGCGCGACATTCCGTTCCACCGTTGGATCGGTATAGTCATGCTGTTGCGGTATGGACAGGTTCAGGGGATCCAAGGTGCCACCACAGAATTAGTAGTCCTTCGACATGATAATTACGAATTCAGTTAGCTTGTCGAAGGGCTACCAGCTATAACTGGCCCGACTGCTCGATCAGATAGTCACCATTTGGCTGCATCTGCGTTGCATTTTCAAGCATATCCAGTGTTGCTGCACTCACATCATAACCCGGTTGCAGCAGCAGTCTGACCAGATACCGGCTGTCCCGTGACAGCGACACTTCACCGGACGCACCGAGCTCACCTCCCTCGATGACCTCGCCGACAAGTTCTTCAGCNNGCCATGCAAGCTGACCGGTCGTCGTATTCGAGTAGATATCAGCCAAATCAATTTCCTCAAAAGCCAGCAGCAGCTCCCCGCTGGTTGTTACCGCTATCGGAGAGTAGTGATTGAGCAACCGGTCAGGCAACACCAGCAGTTCCAGATCCTGCACATAAACACGGCCGGTCAGCGACACACCGGCCGTTAGCTGCCCATGATTGGCCGGATGTGTCAGTTCGAGCAGATATTCAACACTTCCCAACAGTAACGCCATTGGCCTGAATTGCCAGTGCACGGTTCCCAGTTCCAGGTTCTGCCAGATAATCTGTCCGGCTTGCCCCGAAAACACCGAGCCGGACACTGCCTGGATAGACAGGTCAGGCACCCGTTCCTCCAGCATTCCGGTAATACGTGCAGCCGGGAACGTGGTAATGAGTATCAGCAGATAAGCGGCAACACCAAGCGCCAGCAACCGCCATACACGTTGCACTATGGCGCAGCCTCCAGGGTCAGGCGCGCATTGACCAGCCCGGCCACTTCGTTCCGTTCCAGCGAGACAGTGTTGGCATCAACCCCGTGCTGGGTACTGAGGGTGCCCAGCCACTTAATGAGCACATCAAAGGACGCCCCCTCCAGCCAGACACGCACACTGTTACCACCCTCCGGCTCAACCCGCTTCAGGGCAGGACCCAGGCCACCGGCACGTGCCGTACTGTCGGTGACAGACAACAGTGAACGTCCTCCCAGCCCCTTTGTGACTGCACCGCCGCTGCTTCTCAAACGCTGGATGGTCTGCGCACTCCCCTGCATCCACAGCGCCGTGTCGCGCTGCACGGAGACACTCTCCTGCAGTGAGTGATAGCCGGAACGAAAGGGGGCCCATATCAGGGCATACAGCAGTAACAGCACCAGCAGAACCGCGCCGGCAGCAAACATCATCCGCTCCCGCGGTTCCAAACCAAGCAGCCAGTCCTTCATGTGCCTTTTGCCCCGATCCGCAACCGGCTCTGCACTCGCTGATCCTTGTCGGTAGTTGCCGACTGGATTTCAACTTCCAGCCTCCCCGGTTGTATCAGCGCCTGTTTCAGCTGGTCAAGTAATTGCAAATTGGCAACAACGAGATCCATATCAAGTCTCCCGGCCCGGAAGTTGGCACCGCTGATTTCCACACCCTGCATACCCTTCAGCACAGCTCCGGACTGGCCCAACAGGCTCAGAAAACCACCGCCGGCGCCGGCCCTGCGCTGCAAACTGTCCAGTTGTTGCTGCATCTGAACACGCGGGTTAACAATCCGTTTGCTCCCGGGCAGCGCTTTCCTGAAGGTCTCTTCAATCTGTGCGCCCAGCTGCTCACTCTCGCGGCTGAGACGATAGTAATCAATACCCATCACGACACTGCTAACCAGCACACCGGCCACCAGCAAGGCCGCCGTCGCGCGCCAGGGACGAAGCACCTGCGCCCAGTCTCCGGCACGACCATACGCACCCTGCAGCAGGTTAATGGCCTTTGCATCCAGACCCTGCGCAAACACGGTCAGGGGATCACCTGCATACGGCTCCACCCGTGTTTCTCCTGAAAACCCGGCGGTATCCGGTTGCAGCGTGTCCTGCCGTACATACAGATGCAATGCGGGCAGTTGTTCATCTTCAGCCACTTTCTGCAGGGCCAGCAGCATGCCAAGGTTGTCGCTGTCGGCAGCATAGCCGGAAACATTGCCGGTGCGCACCAGTGCAATATCATGCTCGACCAGTACACTGGTTTCATTGCCGGCATACGGAATCGCCAGTATCTCGGGAATAACCTGCTGCACATCCAGACCGGCATCCGCAATGGCGGCCAGCAATGAATCCATATATTCCTTGCCGACAACCGCCACCGGCCATTCACCCTCCTCCATGCCCGCACCGACGGCAAAATGCAGCTTGTCCACATCCTCGGACACCTGCTCCTCCAGTGCATAGGGAACCGCACGCAGCAGTTTCTGCCGGCTGCGCCCCGGAATATTTACCCGGGTCAACAGGCAGTCTGCGCCGGGTACCAGCACCACCACACGCTGACCACCGGCCTCACCAGCGGCATCGGCAAGCGAACCGGCATGAATACTGCCCTGCGGCTGGCCATCGTTGTCCAGCCGCAGCCAGCGCCAGCTATCGCCGCCGGCGGAATCTTTCCTGAGTAACAAGGTGTTACGCATACCTGAGCCCTGATCTTGCAATGCCCGTTATCCTAGCAGAAAACATTCCTGTTTTTTTTATTTATCAGTTTGTCGTTATTGGCCGGCGGGTGCGCACCCGGGAGATTATCTGCGACCGTTCAATCCCCCGCCTGAAGAGGCTTTCCAGCTGTGCCTGCCCACGCCCCACCCGGGTTGCCGTCAGCACCTTGAACCAGTCACTGGTATTATCAACGTCAACATCCAGATCCAGCCCGGCCAGGGCATCGTGTTCGAGAAAGGTATCCACATCTTCATAACCTTTTTCCCCCCGGTCTGCGATCAGTTGCTCAACACCACTTTCATCCAGCTCCTTGTGCAGTGCCCGCAGCACCGCCGGGGTCGCCGTATTGATATTAATGACGGTCGCTTCCGGCAGCGCGGTGATGTGTGGTTCCAGCACGGCAAGCACCTCCCGGGTAAAACCCTTGACCAGGCGCAGCTCACTAATACTGATCACGGGCCGGTTTGCCGCCCGGTAAGGTGTCTCTGCCAGTAGATAGGTATCATCCTCGGCACCGTCAGGAAAACGGGTGTTGATATCGGCATCGATCCAGTCCAGTAACGCCGGCGCCAGTGCCACTTCCAGATCCAGCACCTCGAGTAACCGCTTGAAATAGGCCAGTTCCTCGTCGTTGACTGACGTTTCCGCATCGGTTGGCTCGCCGTCATCCTCGATCAGGTTATTTATATTAAAGCGCCCGTGCAGGTCCTCGATGTGGCCATTGACAAAACCGCCCTCAACAGCAATCGGTGGCAACGCGGACGCCCAGTTCTCTTCCAGTGAATCGAAATCACTCTCCTCCTGGTCACGGCGCAGGATCACATAGGCCCAGCTTTCGGCGGCAATCGCATAGGCATAGGCCTGTTCACCATTGAGCAGGTTGCTGGTGCGGCGCATATCCACCTGCAGCCGGGTAACCATTGCCACCGCAGCCACGGTGGCAAGACTGACAACCAGCAAGGCCGTCACCAGCGCCACACCCCGCTGCTGTGCCGGACAACTATTCATTGCGGCAACTGGAACAGCCACACAATGGGCCCGAACCGGTTATGTTCAATGGTCACTTCAATGGCCTTCGGTATTGCCAGCAGCGGATCTTCAGGATCGGGATCAGAGTCAGCATCTGACGCCGGCCACTGCTCCTGCCATTCATCATTTCTGTCCAGATAACGCAGCTGCATGCGTTCGATTTCTTCAATCAGCGGCTGTTGTACCGCTTCACTGTCCTGCGCACGATCCAGTACCGACCAGGTATAACGTATCAGTTGCTCATCATCATAGGCATAACCCACACGTTGCAGGGTGCTGCGCTGGCGGCCGGCGGGGTTGCGCCAGCCACCCCGGGTAAATTGCAGGGCATCTCCACCGACCACGGGCGGCTGTGCATCACCAAATTCGTCCCGTACCGTGCGCGCCACAATCTGCTCGATATCCCGCTGCATAATCAGGTACAACTTCTGCAGCGCACCGAGGCGATCAGCCGCCTGCTCCGTATACGACTGTTGCTGAAGTACCGCCTGCAGACCACTGTAAGACATGGCAGCCAGCAGCCCGAAGATCGCGAGTGCCACCAGCAATTCCAGCAGGGTAAAGCCTTCACAGACAACCTGACCGGGAGCACGCATCATTCACCCGGCTGCCGCAGAAAACCGCTCAACACGGAGACCGGATGCTCGTCATCATCCGAGTCCACGGGGTATACCTCGACATCCAGCCGCCTTAATTCGGACTCTTCAGTCTGGGAAATCCGCGTCAGCCAGCGCCATTCCTGGTTACCCATTTCCTCGGTACCCTTGCGTTCACCAACAGACAACCATTCATTGTTTACCTGGAATTGCACCAGCACATTACGCGCCACCCACATCGCCATGGTGCGGTCACGCAGGTAAGACTGGTTACTGGTGTAGTCACTGGTCGCCTTGATGACCGCGCCCATGGACAGTGCCAGCACAGCCAGCGCAATCAGCACCTCCAGCAGCGTGAAGCCCCGTACATCGTGACGGCTCACAGGGTTTCCTCGACCTCCCAGCTCACTTTGCCAAGCAGGGATACAGTAAGGTGGTAGCGGTAGTCGCTTTGGAATGACATGAAGGTCACTGTAAACGGGGTCATCTCGCCGCTGGACAGAATAAAGACCTGCGGTGTCAGGTCTTCCTCTTCCTCCTCATCTTCTTCACTATCCCCGTCCTCCTGCGCGGCGAATTTGTTCAGTTCCGGCGGTTCACCTTCAACTTCGAGGCGCAGCTCAACCTCTGCCGGCATGCTGTACGCCTTTAACAGACCGTCATCTATCGATGATTGCCAGCTATTTCCCTGCAGCACGAGGAATTCATAACCATCATCCTCGAAGTTTACCGCCAGCTCCTCACCCTGCAGTATGGCTTCATCGCTGGCCAGTTCCAGCAGCGTGGCCAAACGACGGGTTTCCTGCTCCATCAGGTCGCTGATGTCAGTTCCGCGCAGCGACAACACGGCGAAACTGAAGATGATCCCGATCAACACCAGGACCACCATCAGCTCCAGCAGGGTAAAACCAGCCGAGCGCCCGGGGCGGGCAGACAGGAGCCGGACAGACATCTAATTTATTGCAGGTCCCAGTTCCCGATATCGTCGTCGCTGGGCACCTGGTCCGGACCCATGGAGAAAATATCAATGGAACCTTGCTCGCCCGGACTCAGAAATAAATAGTCCTGGTTCCAGGGATCCTTCGGCAGACGATCAACATACCCGCCGGCCTTCCAGTTCGCCGGCTCCGGTGATGAAGGTTCCTCCACCAGCGCCTCCA
>DMKK01000131.1 GCA_003454335.1 Gammaproteobacteria bacterium
CGCGCCGGGGACGACGCTCCCACAATTCTTTAAATTTTTATGTCAGCTCCTACAGGTTCGTTTCCAGCACAGGCAACTCTTCCAGTGACCAGCGCGGGGTGGCCTTGATGCTCAGGCTTTCATGCTGGCCCGCCTGCAGACGCCGATACCCGGCGTAGGCAATCATGGCACCGTTGTCAGTACAGAATGCCGGTCGCGGGTAACATACCCGCCCGCCCTCTGTAGTCATTAATTCACCCAGACGTTCACGCAGGCGGACATTGGCACCCACACCTCCGGCAATCACCAGCGTCTGCAAACCGGTCTGTGCTAGCGCACGGCGGCACTTGATCACCATGGTGTCGACCACCGCATCCTCGAATGCGCGCGCGATATCGGCGCGGTCCTGGTCTGTCTGGTCTGATTCACGCCAGGTATTCAGTGCAAACGTTTTCAGACCACTGAAACTAAAATCCAGCCCGGGCCGGTTCGTCATGGGCCGCGGGAAGGTAAAGCGTCCGGCAACACCTTGCAGCGCCAGTGCCGCCAGCGCCGGTCCACCGGGATAGGACAGGCCCAGCACCGTCGCAGTCTTGTCAAAGGCCTCACCCACGGCATCGTCAACGGAGTCACCCAGCACCCGGTATGCGCCGATTCCAGTAACTTCTACCAACAGGGTGTGCCCCCCCGAGACCAGCAGCGCCAGAAACGGGAACCCGGGTGGATCGACTTCCAGCATGGGCGCCAGCAGGTGACCTTCCATATGGTGAATGCCGATGGCCGGCACCCCCCAGGTCCACGCCATGCAACGACCGGCCGTGGCACCTACCAGCAAGGCGCCCACCAGCCCCGGCCCGGCCGTATAGGCCACCCCGGTAATGTCATTTTTAGAAACTCCTGATTTATCAATGGCTTGATCAACCATTGGCAACAACTTGCGGACATGGTCACGGGAGGCCAGCTCCGGAACTACGCCCCCGTATTTCGCATGCACATCGATCTGGCTGTACAGGGCATCACCCAGCAAACCACGCGCACTGTCGTAAATCGCCACCCCGGTTTCATCACAGGAAGTCTCTATGCCAAGTACAATCATGGGTTGTATGGTAAACGCCAGCGCTTGTTACACAAGGAATTTTTGCGTTTTCCTGTCGACGTGTATAGAATGCGCAGCCCCATTAACAGTGCTGTATTAGCTGGAATTTGTATGCCAAATGTACGTGTAAAAGATAACGAACCCTTTGAAATAGCCATTCGCCGTTTCAAGCGCGCCTGTGAAAAAGCCGGAATCCTGGCAGAAGTACGCCGCCGTGAGTTTTATGAAAAACCCACGCAGGAACGTAAACGCAAAATGGCCGCTGCCGTAAAACGCTCGCAGAAAAAAGTATCCCGCGAACTTGCGCGTCGCGTCCGTATGTACTGACACCTGCTGTATTAACAGGATGTCACTCAAGGACCGCATATTGCAGGATGTTAAGGACGCCATGCGGTCCAGGGACAAGCCGCGTCTTGCAACTCTCCGGCTGATCACTGCGGCCATCAAGCAACAAGAAGTCGACGAACGCATCGAACTGGATGATACACAGGTGCTCGCCCTGCTCGACAAGATGTGCAAGCAGCGCCGTGAGTCCATCAGCCAGTTTGAAAAAGCCGGTCGTGACGACCTGATAGCCCAGGAAGTCAGCGAACTGGAACTTATCCAGACCTATCTGCCTGAACAACTCGGTGACGATGAAATTGCGGCGCTCATTGATGAGGCCATGACTGCCACCGGGGCCGCCTCTATCAAGGATATGGGCAAGGTCATGGGACAGCTGAAACCCAAGCTGCAGGGCCGGGCCGACATGGGCGCGGTGAGCGCCATGATCAAGGCCAAACTGGGCTGACAGCCAGCTTGCCGCAGTTGACTCGCAGCTTGATTTGAAGCTGCACCCGGGATACGGCAAACCCGGACTTTCGGGCACGCACCTTTCATTCAGGCCCTATCCGCTTTAACCTTGCCGGTATGTCAGGCCGTATCCCCCAGTCTTTTATCGATGAAGTACTCAACCGCACCGATATCGTTGAGCTTATCGACACGCGCGTCCCGCTCAAAAAAGCCGGCCGGGAATTCAAGGCCTGCTGCCCTTTCCACACCGAAAAAACACCGTCATTCACCGTCAGCCAGGTAAAGCAGTTTTACCACTGTTTTGGCTGTGGAGAACACGGCACCGCCATCACCTTCCTGATGGATTACGAACACATGGAATTTGTGGAAGCGGTGGAAGAGCTGGCACGCCGGGCCGGGCTCGAGGTCCCGCGCGAAACAGGGGTGGTGCAAAACCGGACGCCATCGACATTGCCTCACTATGCCCTGCTGGAGCGCGTTGCCGACTACTACCAGGAACAACTGCGCACCCATCCGCAAGCCGATCGTGCCGTTGAATACCTCAAGCAGAGAGGACTCACCGGTGAAGTTGCGGCGCGTTTCAATATCGGTTTTGCCCCGCCTGGCTGGGAAAATCTCGCGGCGGCCCTCGATGCAGACGATACTGTCCACAAGCAACTACTGGAACTCGGTCTTACCATTGAGCGTGACACCGGCACCAGCGCCTACGACCGCTTCCGGGACCGCATCCAGTTCCCGATCCGGGACCGGCGCGGCCGCACCATCGGCTTTGGTGGCCGCGTGCTCGATGACAGTACTCCCAAGTACCTGAATAGCTCGGAATCACCGGTCTTTCATAAAGGCCAGGAGCTGTATGGACTATTTGAGGCACGCAAGGCCGTGCGCAACCTGGAACGCATCCTGGTGGTTGAGGGGTACATGGATGTGGTTGCACTCGCACAGTTTGAGATCAACTACGCGGTGGCAACACTGGGCACTGCCACCACCCATGAACACCTCGAACGACTCTTTCGCACGGTCCCCGAAGTCGTGTTCTGTTTTGATGGCGACCGCGCCGGGCGGGAGGCTGCCTGGCGGGCCCTGGAGAATACCCTGCCAGTGCTGCGTGACGGACGTGAAGCCCGCTTCCTGTTCTTGCCGGATGGGGAAGACCCGGATTCGCTGGTACGCAAAATCGGCAAAGAGGCGCTGGAACAACAAATTGCGACAGCGACACACCTGTCGGATTTTTTCTTTGAGCGCCTCGCGACACAACTGGATATCAACAGCATCGACGGACGCGCACGACTGGTGACGCTGGCCAAACCCCTGCTGGCCAAACTGCCCGACAGCACCTTCCGGCAACTCATGGTTGAACAACTGGCCGGTCTGGCCCAAACAACACCCGACCTGATTGCCGGCCGCCTGGAAATACCGCCACCAACTGACACGCCGCCGCCCCTGCAAAAACCGGCACCTGCCCGTCAATCAGGACAAAAGAGTCCGGTCAGGCAAGCCCTTGAACTGCTCCTGTACCAACCATCACTGGCCACAGATATCAGCCAACCGGCATTTCTGCAACACTGTGATGTGGCCGGCGTCCCCCTGCTGATAGAAGTACTGGAACTGCTTCAGCAACAGCCAGAACTCAATACAGGTGCACTGCTGGAGCACTGGCGGGGGCGTAAAGAAGATCGCTCCCTGTACCAACTGGCCCGCTGGACACCGCCACTGGACAATCTTGAACTACTGGCAGACCTGCAAGGCCATCTCAACGAGATTCAACGCCAATATATTGAAAACCGGATAGATTTTCTGGATACCGAACAGGGACACAGGCAGCTCAGCAGTACAGAAAAGCAGGAATACGGCGAACTGCTGATCCAGAGCCACAGCGTGCGCCAGCACTGACAGGCAAGCAATTCGTCAAGTTTCCGACTTGTTTTTATGGTGGCCCACCTCCATACATTAGTCTATACTGGTCGATTAATTTCGCCCCCTCTACGATTACTGTTTACGGGCACTCATCCTGCCTGCGGATAACTATGGACAAAGACCAACAATCAAGACTGAAACTGCTGATAGAAAAAGGCAAGGAGCAGGGCTTCCTCACCTATGCGGAAGTCAACGACCACTTGCCGGAAGATATTGTTGACCCCCAGCAAATCGAAGACATCATTGGCATGATCAACGACATGGGCATTCTGGTGCATGAAGTGGCACCGGATACCGATTCCCTGCTGCTTTCCAGCACCAAGAATACTGCCGATGAAGATGCGGCTGAGGAAGCCGCGGCCAATCTGGTTACCGTTGACAGTGAATTCGGCAGGACAACGGATCCGGTCCGCATGTACATGCGCGAGATGGGCACCGTTGAACTGCTCACACGGGAAGGCGAGATCGTCATTGCCAAGCGCATCGAGGATGGCCTTAATCAGGTACTGAAGGCACTGGCAATTTTTCCGGAAACCGCCGCCACACTGCTACGCGGCCATGAACGTGTCGAGGCAGGTGAAATGCGCCTGACCGACCTGATCACCGGCTTTATTGACCCCAACGCTGTAGAACCTGAAATTCCTGCACCACAAGCACCGCGACCTGCAGATGCAAGCGGTGCAGACAAGTCAAATGACGACGAGGAAGAAGAAACACCTGTTGATACCGGACCCGATCCGGAAGAAACACGCGAGCGCTTTACTGAAATTGAAAAAATCTACAAACAGCTTATCACCGCCGTTGCCAAAGGCGGGAAGAGCACTGCGCGGATAGAGAAACTGCGGGCACAACTTGCAGAACAAATTCTCATGCTAAAGCTGGTACCGCGCATTGTTGACATCCTGAACATCAATCTGCGTCATATTATCAAGCGTATTCGCACGCACGAACGTAATGTTATGGATGTCTGCGTCACCAGGGCGGGAATGCCACGCAGGGATTTCATTACCTCATTCCCCAATAACGAGACCGACCTTGCCTGGATCGACACCCAGGTTACCGGTGGCCAAAAACATGCAGCTCAACTGGCACAATACAAAGACGAGATACTGCGCACACAGAACAAGCTGATTGCCTTGCAGAACAGCACGCACATGAGCATTTCTGAAATCAAGGACATCAATCGACGCATGTCGATCGGCGAGGCCAAGGCAAGACGCGCCAAGAAGGAAATGGTTGAAGCCAACCTGCGACTGGTTATTTCAATTGCTAAAAAATACACCAATCGTGGCTTGCAGTTCCTTGACCTGATCCAGGAAGGCAATATCAGCCTGATGAAAGCCGTGGATAAATTTGAATACCGGCGTGGCTACAAGTTCTCGACCT
>DMKK01000291.1:0-3077 GCA_003454335.1 Gammaproteobacteria bacterium
TTGGTAAAAAAAAGAAATTATGGCCACGGAATCCACGAAAGAACACGGAAATATTTCCAAAAGGCTTTTATTTTTTCGTGTTCTTTCGTGGATTCCGTGGCTAATTACAGGTTTTTACTGGCGATACCTCTTAAATAAGCACCATTTCGCGCCGAGCATGAATTTGCAGCGCTCCTGCAGTAACTGCCACAATCTGGCAGGGCAGCATGAAACTCGCCTTCGTCCTTTTTAAATATTTCCCCTATGGTGGTTTGCAGCGCGACATGGTGCGCATGGCGGCTGCCTGCCAGAAACTTGGTTATGAGATTCATGTGTACACGTTGTCCTGGCAGGGTGATGTGCCAGCCGGTTTTAATGTGCATTTGTTGCCGGCGCGCGGGCTGCGGAATTTTGTCAGGTACCGGGACTTTATAAGGTTGTTACAGCGGGCACTGGCAAGGCATCCGGTCGCTGCCGTCGTCGGTTTTAACAGGATTTCGGGGCTGGATGTTTACTACGCGGCTGACCCCTGTTTCCGGCAGGAACATGTCGAGAACAAACCCTGGTATGTCAGGTTTCTGGGGCGCTACCGTTTCTTTATGCGTCAGGAAGAGGCCGTCTTCGGTGCGGCATCACAGACACTGGTGCTGATGATATCCAGTCTCCAGCTGCCGTATTTCAGAAAGTATTATGGCATTGGCGATGCGCGCATCAGGATGTTGCCGCCCGGTATCTCCAGAGACCGGATAGCGCCTGCCAACAAGGCCGAAATACGTGCCGGGTTCAGGCGGGAGTTTGGACTGACAGACGATAATATACTGTTGTTGTCGGTGGGGTCCGGGTTCAGCATGAAAGGATTTGACCGGGGGCTGATGGCGGTGGCAGCGCTGCCGGTAGAATTGCGGGCACGGGTGCGGGTGTTTGTGATCGGTCAGGACAAGCCGGGACCGGTCAGGCGCTTGATGCAGCGCCTGGGCGTAGAGGAAAATGTCACCCTGTTTCCGGGCCGGGATGATATCCCGCGGTTCCTGCAGGGGGCCGACTTGCTGTTGCATCCTGCCCGTCATGAAAATGCAGGTATGATAATCATCGAGGCCATCGTTGCAGGCTTGCCTGTGCTGACGACGGCGACCTGTGGTTATGCCTTTCACGTGGAGCGGGCGCTGGCCGGGAAGGTGGTCGCTTCTCCGTTCAGGCAGGCAGCCCTGGATGCTGCCTTGCAGGAAATGCTGTGTTCAGATGAAAGGCAGGTGTGGTCGGATAATGGCATTGCCTATAGCCACTCTGAAGACTTATACAGTTTGCACGAGAGGGCGGCCGGGTACATTCATCAGCGTGTGCTGGAAAAACAACAATAGTCGTCCGGACCGGTGTTGTGGATACCTGAGCTGATCCAAGGCACAATTCCTGCATTCCTGTCACAGAGAGGTTGGAACCGATGGGTGCTGTACTGATTGTTGCTCCATCCTGGGTCGGTGATATGGTGATGGCCCAGAGTCTGTTCAAGGTGCTCAAGGCGCAGGATGCCGGGCGTGCGATTGATGTGCTGGCACCCGGCTGGACGCTGGCACTGCTGGAACGCATGCCGGAAGTGCGTGATGCAATCGAGATGCCGCTGGGACATGGGCAGTTGCAGCTGCTGACGCGCCGCCGCCTGGGCATCAGCTTGCGCGCCGCCGGTTATGAACAGGCGATACTGTTACCCAACTCCTTCAAATCCGCACTGATACCTTACTGGGCAGACATTCCCCGGCGCACCGGTTATGTCGGTGAACTGCGGCAATGGCTGTTGACCGATTGTCGCAAGCTCGACCGGGTGCGGCTGACGCAGACCGTGCAGCGGTTTGTTGCACTGGGTTTGCCGGATGGTGCGGTACTCACAGATCCTGTACCCGAACCTGCCCTGGATACCAGTAACGAGAACGGCCGTGCCGCGCTGCAGCGCCTGGGGCTCCAGACCGGTCAGCAACCGGTGCTGGCCCTGTGCCCGGGGGCCGAATTTGGACCCGCGAAGAAATGGCCGGAGGCCTATTATGCCGAGGTTGCGAAGACCTGGCTGGAGCAGGGCTGGCAGGTGTGGTTGTTTGGCTCGGCGAATGACGTGTCTGTCTGTGACCGGATTAATACGCTTGCCGGCAGTGGTTGCGAAGTTCTTGCCGGTCAGACGCGCCTGGAAGATGCCATTGATCTGCTGGCAATGGCAAGCTTTGTCATCACCAATGACTCGGGCCTGATGCATGTTGCGGCGGCCCTGCAGCGACCGATGGTAGCGATTTACGGTTCGTCTGACCCCGGTTTTACACCGCCACTTGCAGAGACGGCGCAGATTGAGCGGCTGGGGCTGGACTGCAGTCCCTGTTTCAAGCGTGAATGTCCGCTGGGCCACCTCAACTGCCTGAATGAGCTGTTGCCTGAACGTATCATCACGGCCATGGAAGAAGTGATGAAACGGTGAGTGTGCTGATTATAAAAACATCTTCCCTGGGCGATGTGCTGCATACCCTGCCGGCGGTGACCGATGCCGCACGTCTGCTCCCGGGTATCCGCTTTGACTGGGTGGTGGAAGAGGGCTTTATTGAGGTGCCGATCTGGCATGCCGCGGTGGATACGGTGATACCGGTTGCCTTGCGGCGCTGGAAACACGGGTTCTTGCATGCGCTGCGACGTGGTGAGCCACAGGCCACGGTGAAACAGTTGCGTAAACATCGCTATGACCGAATCATTGATGCGCAGGGGCTGATAAAGAGTGCGATTATTTCACGCTTTGCGCGGGGGCGGCGCTACGGGCTTGACCGATCCAGCGCCCGTGAGCCGCTGGCGGCCCGTGCCTACAACCAGGTTTTCCCGGTGCCGCGTGCCCAGCATGCCGTGGCGCGTGTCCGGCAACTGTTCGCGGCAGCGCTGGAATATGCAGTCCCCGACACCAGCCCCGACTACGGTATCCGGGAGCGGTTTGCGGCAACGCCGCGGCAGTCCTGTCTGGTCTTCCTGCATGGCACGACCTGGCCGACCAAGCACTGGCCGGATGAATACTGGGTGGAGCTGGCAGCCATGGCAGCCGCCAATGGCCTGCAGGTGAAGATCCCCTGGGGTAGTGC
>DMKK01000291.1:3181-18351 GCA_003454335.1 Gammaproteobacteria bacterium
GGTGATTGCGGGTGCCAGTGGTGTTGTCGGTGTGGATACCGGTCTGGTGCACCTTGCAGCGGCCCTGGGTACTCCCTGCGTCACCCTGTATGGTGCAACTGATCCGGGTTTGATCGGTACGGTGGGGGAGGCACAGTTACATCTGCGGGCGGACTTTCCCTGCGCGCCCTGTCAGGAGCGTAAATGCAGTTTTCAGGGGGGGGCGGAGGTGTTTCCGGCCTGCTATGGCAGTTTGCCACCTGCACGGGTCTGGCAGGCACTGGCTGCCAACATGGCCGGGGACGCTGCTGCAGGCGGGACGTCATGATTGAACTTGACCCGGCCTTTGCCGCAGGGTTACCGGCGGATGTTGATCCGTTTGACTACATCATGCAGCTTGATGGCGAACTCTACCGGGATGTTGCTAATCGTCGTACCCTGCGCTTTGAACAGCAGGGCCGGCGATATTTTCTCAAGGCGCATTACGGTGTTGGCTGGAAGGAGATTTTCAAGAATTTACTGCAGCTGAAACTGCCGGTGGTCGGCGCGCGTAATGAATGGCTGGCTATTCAGCGGCTTGAGCAACTGGGCGTGGAAACCATGACGCTGGTTGGTCACGGGCAGCGTGGCCGTAATCCGGCAACAAGGCAGTCCTTTGTCATTACCGAGGCACTGGAAGAGACGGCAAGCCTGGAAGATTTTTGCGGTGCCTGGGAGCAGGACCCGCCGGTTACCAGGGCCGGCATTCTGCTCAAGCGTGAACTGATTAACAGGATTGCGAAGATATCCCGCATCATGCACGGCAACGGTATCAATCACCGGGACTATTATATCTGTCATTTTTTGCTGGATGTCTCCGGCGACGTGCTGGCAAAACCGCCGGATTCATTACGCCTGTCGTTGATAGACCTGCACCGGGTGCAGTTACGCAGGCACACACCGGAACGCTGGATCGTCAAGGATGTTGGTGGCCTGTATTTTTCCAGCATGCGCATCGGTTTGACGCGGCGTGATGTCTACCGCTTCATGATCGCGTATCGAGGCAAACCGTTGCGGGCCACGCTGGCAGAAGATGCCAGATTCTGGAGTCGTTGCCGACTGCGTGCATACAGCCTGTATCATTCCTTCTATCATGAACTCCCCGCCGCTGACTGATACGCCGGTTTCTGTCGCTGCGCTGGTGCAAATGGGGCGCCGGCCCGGGCCGTTTGTGCTGGCGCTGGACGGACAGGCGGGCCCGGCAGCGTTGCTCGAGAGTCATGAAGTCGTGCGCGCCATTCCGGGCCGGCGGCTGGTGTGCCGCGGTGCATGGCAAGGGAAAGACGTCTTTATCAAGCTGTATCTTGACGGCGACAGGTATTGGCAGGAGGAGTGTCGCGGCTTGCAGGCCCTTGCGGCTAAAGGTATTGCGGCACCGGCTGTGTTGCATGCCGGGACGGCAGATCGTGGTGCCCTGCATATTATCGTGCTGCAGGCGATACAGCCGGCCAGGACACTGGAGGCGGTCTTGTCGCAGGCGCATGAGGAGACTGCGCGTATTGCACTGTTGCAGCGTGCCGTCATCTGCATTGCCGGCCATCATTGTGCCGGCCTGGAGCAACGCGATATCCACCTGAATAATTTTTTACTCGCGGGTGAACAGCTGTATACGCTGGACGGTGGCGGTATACACGCCAGTGGCGATGCGGAACTGTCGGTTACGCAGTCACGTGACAACCTGGCCCTGTTTTTTGCGGAACTCTATCCCGATGACGATGCGCTTGTTGACCGGGTCTTGCCCGCTTATCTGCAACGACGTTCATGGGACCGTGATGATTTTCCCCTGGCAACCTTGCGGCGGCGTATCAAGCACTTCAGGGACCGGCGCCTGCGGCGGTTCCTGAAGAAGGTGTTCCGGGATTGCAGTGCCTTTATATGTGAGCGCAGCTGGCGGACTTTCAAGGTGTATGACCGCGCCATCGCATCCACCGGGATGGTAGAGTTTCTGGCTGATCCGGATGCCAGTCTGCAGCACGCAGATGCGCAGTACCTGAAGCAGGGTAATACCTGTACACTTTGGGTGACCCGGGTGGATGGCCGGCAGCTGGTGGTAAAGCGTTATAATATCAAGAGCTTGAGGCATAGGCTCGGGCGGGCGGTCCGCAAGACGCGTGCGGCTGTGTCGTGGCGGAATGCCCACCGCTTGTGGATGTACGGTATCCTCACGGCCCGGCCGGTTGCACTGCTCGAGGAGCGCTGGGGACCGCTGCGTGGTCGGGCCTGGTACATAAGCGAATTCGTTGCGGGAGATGACGCGGGCACATTGTGCACAGCGACCTTGAGGGACCAGGCAGGTATCGAGGCCGCCGGGCAACAGGTCACCGGTTTGCTGGCACAATTGGCGCTTTCCAGTCTCAGCCACGGGGATATGAAGGCAACAAATTTTATCCTGTCGGAGCAGGGTGCCGTGGTGATCGACCTTGACGCCATGCGGAGGCATGTGGCGCCGGAAAGTTTTCGCCGGGCACAACGCCGTGACCTGGCGCGTTTCATGCGCAACTGGGAAGACTGTCCCGAGACCAAGACAATGTTTACTGAAATGATGCGTGCAAAAAACCTGGTAACTGACTCATGAATATTCTCGGGGTTTCCGGCGCCGTTGGCCATGATGCCTCTGCGGCACTGTTTGTCGATGGACAACTGGTAGCGGCAGTCGAGGAGGAGCGTTTCCTGCGCGACAAGCACGCCAAGGGAAAATTTCCGCTGGAGTCGAGTCGCTACTGTCTTGAATTTGCCGGGTTGCAACCAGGTGACATTGACCTGGTCGCTTTCCCCTACGCACCGATCAGTCTGCTGTCGCCTGCCCGCTGGCATTATGCACGACGTTACTGGTATGCACCGGATCGTGCCCTGTACGCCATCTTCAACGGTAACCGGCGCTATCGCCGCAATGTCCGCGGTGTTATGGAGATGCTGCAAAAACTCGGTGTAAAAGACGGCCAGTCAAAGTTCCGTCCGGTCGAACATCATCTCGCGCATGCCAGCAGTGCCTATCACTTAAGTGGTTTCAGCGAGAAAACAGCCATTCTGGGTATTGATGGCAAGGGTGAGTATGCAACCACCTTTTTTGGCTACGGCGAACATGGCCGTATCCATAAAATAAAGGAATTCTATGATCCTGATTCACTTGGCGGGATGTATGGCGCGCTGACCGAGTATCTCGGCTTTGACATGCTGGATGGCGAGTTCAAGGTCATGGGCATGGCGCCCTATGGCGATCCGGACAAGCATGATTTCTCACGACTGATCCGTTATGACAACAAGGGTTTTAGTGTTGATACGCACCTTGTGAATGTGATCGGCATGCGCCGCTACAAGGAGCATGGCCGGGGGTTCTATTTCAGCCCCGAACTGGTGGACTGGCTGGGGCCAAAGCGCCAGGGTGATGAGATCGATGATCCCTATATTGATTATGCTGCGAGTATTCAGCGCCTGCTGGAGAAGGTTTCGCTGGGTCTTGTCGACCACTACCTGGGTGGCATCCTCAAGGAAACCGGCAAGCTGTGTTATGCCGGTGGTGTGGCGCTGAATGTGAAACTGAATCAGCGCATCATCGCCATGCCGGATGTAAAGGAGTTGTTTGTGCAGCCAGCTGCCAGTGATGCCGGGACGGCGATTGGTGCGGCCTCTTATATTGCCAACGAGTCGGGCGAGTCACTCGGAAAAATGGAGCACGCCTACCTGGGGCCCGCCTATACCAATGAGCAGTGTATTGCCGCCTGCGAGGCCAGTGAGCACCAGCCCGTGTGGGAAATGCTGGAGAATGCGCCGGAGCGCGGTGCAGAGCTGCTGGCAGCCGGTAACCCGGTCGCCTGGTTCCAGGGGCGCATGGAATTCGGACCGCGGGCGCTTGGCAATCGCAGCATTCTCGGGGATCCCTCCACGCGAGCCATTGCCGATCGTATTAACGAGCAGATCAAGTACCGTGAACGCTGGCGTCCCTTTTGTCCCAGTATTCTGGACCGGGTTGCGGAAGATATCCTGCAGACGGACCATCCGTCTCCCTATATGACGTTTACCTTTGATGTTGCCGAGTCATGGAAGTCACGCATACCCGAGGTGGTTCATGAAGACGGTACGGCACGTGCGCAGATTGTTACCCGGGACATCAATCCGCGTTATTACACGCTGATCGAGGAACTGGAAAAGCGTACCGGCAATGCAGTGGTACTGAATACCTCCCTGAACCGCCGTGGCGAACCCATGGTGTGTTCACCGGCAGATGCGCTCAATATGTTCTATGGATCAGATCTTGAATACCTGATTATGGAGGATGTGCTGGTCAGGAAGGCGGCCTGATGCATGCTGGCCGGTGAGTTGCTTCCCGTTACCGGTGCTCAGGTAACCGCTGCTGCCCTGGTGTCGGGCTTACTGCTCCCAGAGTCGATTGATTTCGTTCTGATAGACCAGCTTGTTATTCAGCTTCCTGGTCTTGCTTGACAGTATGAAGGGCGCCAGCCATTCCGACCTGTAAAACCAGCGGTTGTCGTACCTGATCGTCCGGTTTTTTTCAGGCTGGTCACGCATGCGATTACCGTGAACAATGTGGCATCCTTCAGGGGCAAGATTCAGCATGCCGGGCTCGTATGACAATCCCAGCCATGCGGACAATGCGGGCACGAGTTTATCGGGAAACAGGCTTAGTTCTTCGTATCCAAGTCTGAAGTACGGCCTGTTGCCGGTCTCCAGGTACTGGCTCATTTCCAGGTTGCCGCGGTACCATTTCCGCAGATGTATTGTTGCTTTGCGCATTTTGCGCTTCTTGTTATCCCTAAAGGCTCTGTCTATCCTTGAAATGCAGTATGCACGGACATCCCTGGTGATGTGAACCGGTACAAAGTCGATGCCCGGTACGTCTGCAAGATTCTTTAAATAAGACAGGCTCTTCGAACTGTCCACCATAATCCTGTCCGGCCCGAATTGTTCCAGAAACACGTCTCGAACAATATTGTAACGTTGATTTATATGCTCACCATGTCTGGCATCAAGACGCTTGGAAACCTCTCCCCAGAAGGCGCAATCCTTTACTTTTACACCGCAGCTGCAGTTTTCCTCGAGTCTCTCAGATAAATATAAACCGTGTTTTTTCTGTTTTAACAGCTGGAATATTTCACCAAGGCCGACAAGGTTTGAATGTCCGCCCAGGATAATATTCAGCAATGTGGTTCCGGAGTTTTGTGAACCTGCAATATAAATTATCTTGTTCATCGATAAGGCGAACGTCATTATGGCTTGCAATGAGCGTATTCTAGCAGAGATTAAGATCCGGATATTCCCGGGCCCCGGGGTGTTCTGATCAGACCGTCGGTGCTGATGAACGGGAAACAACAGGCCGTGTGATGTTATATTTGTGAAGCGATGACAAGACAGCAAGCGAAAACAACTGCACGCAGAATAATTCAGCAATGCCGGCAAACAAGCTGGCGTCTTCGGTCATTGCCGGATTTCATTATTATTGGTGCCCAGAAGTCAGGAACCACCAGTCTGTATTCCTGCCTGGGCCAGCATCCACAGATTTTTCCACCGGACCGGAAAGAAATCCATTATTTCGACGGGGGGCGCCACCCTGGAACAGATAATTATGAAAAGGGAGAAAAGTGGTATCGTGCCCACTTCCCGCTCAGGATGAGTATGAGTGACGGGGACAGGGCATTCGAGGCATCTCCGCTTTACATGTTTAACCCGCTTGTTCCGGAAAGAATCTTTAATTTACTCCCCAGGGCAAGGTTGATCGCTATTCTGAGAAATCCGACTGAGCGGGCTATATCACATTATTTTCACGAAAAGCGTAAAGGCCGCGAGTCGTTACCCATTATGGAGGCCATGTTGCAGGAGGAGCAACGACTGGCATCTGCAATTGCCTGTAAAGATTACGGCAGTACTGACTTCAGGCATTTCTCGTACAAACTCCGTGGCATGTACCGGCAACAGCTGGAGGGATTCTTCCGGTATTTTTCCAGGCAGCAAGTGCTGGTTCTTGGCAGTGACGAGTTTTTTGGCAAACCGGATGAAACGCTGGAAAAGGTTTTTGAGTTTGTGGGAGTTGATGCAGGATTCAGGGCTGCAACAACAAGGCTGAGAAATGTGGGTACCAACAAAAGCGAGATCAGTCCGGATGTCTACGACTATCTGAATGATTATTTTTTACCTCATAACGAGGCGCTGTACGAATTGCTGGGCGAACGTTACGAGTGGTGAGCAATTGCCGGTTTACGTGCCAATGATTTTCGATTCAGCGAGGTGGCTATTTTGAAGTTGTTGATTGTTTCAAGAGAGGAGCGTGCCTCTTCCCTTGATACCCTGTTCAATGGTATTGCAAAACACCTTGATACCAGAATCATCAAGCTGACGAAGACACAGAGGAATGATTTTACCAATACTGTCAATCAGCTGGGTCATGAGAACTATGACCGGGTAATGATCGATGTGCCACTTACCCGGATTGGCAAGCATTACAAGGTGCTCAGGAAGGTTTCAGGGCTGATATTATACGAGCAGGATGCGTGGATGGAGTTCTCGGAACACAGTAAGTATCGCAACAAGTTTATAAAAAGATATCGTTCTATCGGTCCCTGTCGCCTGATCCTGACGGGGTATTATATTGGTGAGAGGGTTCGGTCTGCAGGTCTGGATGTGGTTGCCATTCCCAAGTCCTATGACGAAAATCATTTGCGCAACCTGCACATTGACCGGGATATTGAGCTTGGATATATAGGTCGGATCAAGACCAGGGTTTACCGTGACCGCCGCCCTTTTCTTGAAAAACTGGTGGCGGAGCATGATTTGCAAATGCTGAGAACGGAGCCGGGTGAGGAATATCTCCGGACCCTGAATCGTATAAAAATATTTGTCAGTGCGGACATCGGCTTCCGTGAGTACATGGCAAAGAATTTTGAGGCGATGGCCTGTGGTTGCATGCTGTTCGCCTGCAGACAGGGTGGACAGGAAGAGGAGCGACTGGGATTCCGGCATATGGAAAATGTGGTTCTGTATGACGATATGGATGATGCGCAAGGCAAGCTGGCTATGCTCAGGGATAACCCGGGCCTGGTCGCAGCGGTGGCGAGGAAAGGCGAGGAACTGGTGCGTGAGCGCCACACCATGGGGTCAAGGGTAAAACCGTATGTAGAAGCCATTACGGCCGAGATAATGCCCGTGCAGGCCCTGCAAAGGCCACCTTCCCGATGGCGCAGGTTCTTCGGGGGCTAGTGCAGTACAGGAGTACGCTGAGGGTAGAGGATATTGGTTAATTCGTGATGGGTGCGTCGCTGTGCTCCTTCACCCATCCTACAAAAAACCGTAGCTCTTCGTAGGATGGGTGAAGGAGCGCAGCGACGCACCCATCGATGGGCTTGATTCGGCGGGGTGGCAGTGATTCAGCCAAGACCCTTGTTTTTTTTCCTTTGCCGGCGCTGCTTCTTTCTGATCCTTCTTGGTTTCTGCGGGTAAAGTTTTTCCCCTTTTGCCGGTCGGGTTTTAAAGCGACGGTGCATCCACAGGTATTGCTCGGGATTTTCACGTACCTGGGATTCCAGTAGCGCATTAAACCGGGTGGCATCTGCTACCTCGCTTGCTCCCGGGAAATCCTCCAGCGGCGGGGCAATCGTCAATGCGTAGCCCTTGCTGTCGGGAAGCCGTCGGATATGAAAAGGTAGCACTACTGCACCGGTCAGTTTGACCAGTTTGGTTGTCGATGTCAGCGTATTGGCTGGTATGCCGAAGAAGGGTGCAAAGACACTGTTTTTGCGCGACTGGTCCTGGTCCGGTGCGTACCACACCACATGTCCTGCCTTAAGCGCCTTTATGAAGCCGCGGGTGTCGTATCTGTTAATCAGTAATTCAGATGTTTCTGCGCGCCTTTTTTTTATGGCGGTATCCATGAGCCGGTTGCGGAGTTTCTGGTATGTGAAACAGGCAGGATGGTGCTTCACTAGTATTCTGCCGGCGAAATCCAGCGAACAGAAATGGCCGCTGAGTAACAGGATGCCCTTGCCCTGTTGATGTGCGGACTCGATGTGCTCCAGACCATCAAGTGTGCCGAATCTGTCAAAGTCCCGGTCGTTCGCCCAGTAAGCAAAGGCAGTTTCGACGAGGCTCATGCCAAGTGAGTCATAGAAGCGGTTGACCAGCTGTGCTTGCTGCTGGCTGTCCAGGTCGGGAAAGCACAGGCCAATATTGGTACGTGTTATGGTTCGTCGATAACCGCTGAGCAGCTTGAAAAGCCTGCCAAGCCCGCGCCCAACGGCAAGTTGCATGCGAAAGGGCAGTTTTACCACCAGCCACAAAAACCCGATGCCAAGCCATGTCGGCCAGTATTGCGGGGCAAACGGATGGTAGGGTGAAAGAGGTTTTTCCCTGTCTTTCAATGTTGTCAGGAGGCGTGCCTGGCCTGTGCCTTGTAGAGGCGCGCATACACGCCATCCAGTTGCAGTAACTCGCTGTGCGTGCCGGACTCAACAATGCGGCCATCTGCTATCGCCAGTATGCGGTCTGCGTTTTCAATGGTGGAGAGGCGGTGGGCAATCAGCAGTGACGTTCTGCCGCTGCGCAGGGTTTCAAGCGCCAGTTGCACAACTTTCTCCGATTCCGTGTCGAGCGCAGAGGTGGCCTCATCCAGAATCAGGATTGGTGCGTTCTTTATCAGGGCTCGGGCGATGGCAATCCGCTGACGTTGGCCGGCCGACAGGCGGACGCCATTCTCGCCAATGAGGGTATTCATCCCGTCCGGGAATTTTTCGATAAATTCAAGCGCATGTGCTTTTTTGGCAGCATCCCTGATGGCGTTGTCATCAGGCCTTGTTTTTTGTGCCCCGTAGGCAATATTGGCAGCAACTGTGTCATTGAACAGGATGATATGCTGACCAACATAGGCGATATGCTCTCGCAGGCTGATCAGTTTGGTGTCGCGGGTATCGACACCATCGAGAAGAATTTTGCCTGCTGTCGGGTTGTAGAAGCGGGGTAACAGGTTTACCAGCGTGGTCTTGCCACCGCCTGAAGGGCCGACCAGTGCGATGGTTTCACCCGCAGCTATTTTTATATTGATGTCATGCAGGACCGGCTTGTCACTGCCATAGTGTGTATAGCTGATATTGCAAAATTCAATTTCACCACGCGGTTTTTCAATGATAACCTGACCGCTATCGGTTTCCGGATGTTCGTCAATAAGCTGGAAAACAGATTCTGCCGCCGCGAGTCCTTTCTGGAGAATGACATTGATCTTTGTTATACGCTTTACCGGCGATGACAACAGTGCCAGTGCGGTAATCAGTGCGACAAACTCGCCGACCGTGATTTCGCCGGCCTGGGATTGCAGGGAGGCGAAATAGACCACGATCGACAGGGCGGCTACTGTAAACACCTGCACAATCGGGACATTGAGTGACGAGGCGATAGCAACTTTCATGCGATAACGCCTTATCCAGTTGTTGAGTTTCTGGAAGCGGGTGGCTTCATAGTCTTCACCACCGAAGATCTTTATCTCGCGGCTGCCGCTAATGGCTTCCTGGATAACCCGGGTAATATCGCCGACAGAATCCTGCAGGGAGTGGCTTAGCCGACGCATGCGTCGGCTGAAATAGCTGATGACCAGTGCGGTGGGTGGCATGATCAGGAAAGTAACCAGTGAGAGCTGCCAGTTCAGGTACAGGGCATATGCCAGCAATCCGATGATGATCAGGCTGTCCTTGACCACGGTGATCACGACATTGGTGGCGGCATTCATGACGAGTTGAACGTTGAAGGTGAATTTCGCGATGATGTTGCCTGACGAATTGTTCTCGAAGTAACTGGTAGGCAGCGTCTGCAGCCGGTCAAACATTTCCTTGCGCAGGTCCATGACCACCCTGGTGGCGACCCATTTTATGCAATAGTTGCTGATAAAACTGGCGATGCCTCGCGCAATGAACAGCAGCATGAGTAACAATGGCAGCCGCACCAGTCCTTCGGGATTTTTGGTTACGAAGGTCTCGTCCAGCAGCGGTTTCAATAATGCCGGCATGGCCGGTTCGGTCGCGGCAAAGGCGACGGTTCCCAGCAGGGATATCGCGAATACCTTCCAGTAGGGGAAGACATAGCGCAGCAGACGTATATACAGGTCTTTGCTGTTCATGAGATTGCTGGTCATGAGTGGCTCCGTATTCGGCCAGAGCGATGGTCAGGGACCGCTGGTTGTATTCAGCACGATGTTACACCATGTGGTTGAAAAAGTAGCTATTTGTATAATTCCCAGGGTGCGGGGCATGCCTGTGCGGGGCATGCCGTCCCCTGCTTTTGCGGCGTCGCCGGCGTATTTTTCAGGATGGCCTTATGTATAATATGCAGCCACGAAGCCGGGGTGACAGCGCAGCTGCCGCCCGGTCATAATCCATAAATAAAAAATTGCGTCGAGGTTCTCACGTGCCAAATCCCGATACAGCGTCAGCAGCAGGTGACAGCAGCCTGATTCAGGCCAATGCTGAGAATAAATACACAATTACGGCGGCGGATCTGCCCCTACACTGCCCCATGGATGGTATGAGCCTGTGGAATTCACATCCGCGGGTCTATCTTCCCATTGAGAAAACGGGACATGCCAAATGCCCTTATTGCGGCGCCGATTACACCCTCAAAAGCTGAGATCGTATGCCACCCCAGCACGGGTGGTGCCGGTATCTCCCCGGCAGGTCCAGCCATGTCCTGACCGGGCCAGGGTCGTCTGGCGTTTCAGCGACGGCAAGGCGGGGCATGACAGCCAGAGCCTGGGCCTGGTGGACGCACTGAAGCGGCGTGGCCCGGTAGATGCCTACGACATCCCGGTGCGATCCGGGGCCGGGATGGACTGGCTGCTTGGACGTTTTCCGGCAGGCTCTCTGTTGCCTGATCCGTGGCTGATGATCGGAGCAGGTCACTCGACGCATTTGCCCTTGCTGTCTGCGCGTCGTGTCCGGGGTGGCAAGGCAGTGGTGCTGATGCGACCGGATCTGCCAAAATCGTTGTTTGACCTCTGTATTATCCCGGAACATGACCGGCCGGAACCGGCAGCCAATATCCTGGTGACCTGCGGCAGCCTGAACCGCATGCAGCCTGTGTACATGACCGGCAGTAATCGTGGTTTGCTGATGATCGGTGGTCCGTCCAGGCATTATCACTGGGACCACCGGCAGGTCGTGGAGCAAATTGCCCGGGTGATTCGCTATTCCCCCGTGCGTGACTGGATTCTGACTACCTCGCGGCGCACGCCGCCCGGTTTTGCCGAATATATTCGGCAAATGATTTTTAACCGCAATCTCAAATTGACGGTGCTGTCCTGTCGTGACACGACTGATCAGTGGCTGGCATTGCAGTTAAGCCGCTCCTGTTGCACCTGGGTGACTGAAGACAGTGTCTCCATGATCTATGAAGCGTTGACGGCCGGTGTGCCTGTGGGGCTGCTATCCGTGCCACCGCGACGGCGGGACCGGATCGTCAACGGTGTACAGGCGCTGGTGGCCTCCCGCAATGTCATGCGTTTCAGTGACTGGTCCGCAGGCCGCCCCTTGCCGCGACCCAGGCAGGTGTTTGACGAAGCGAACCGCATAGCCGGAGAAATCTGTGGCCAATGGGGGAGTAAATCAAACAACCCCTGACAGTCTGTCAGCTGTTGCCGGCGCTGAATGGCGGTGGGGTCGAACAAGGCACGCTGGAAATCGGGGCGGCTCTGGTTCGTGATGGTCACCGGTCCCTGGTGATCTCTGCCGGTGGGCGAATGTTGCCAGCACTGCTTGCTGGCGGCTCGGAACACACTAACTGGCCAATCGGCCGGAAATCACCGTTCACCCTGCGGTTCATTTGGCAGCTGCGACGTCTGTTGATAACCGAGGGCATCGATATCCTGCACGCCCGTTCGCGTTTGCCGGCCTGGATTGCCTGGCTGACCCTGCGTCAGATGGACCCGGCAACACGACCACGCTTTATCACCACGGTACATGGTTTGTATTCAGTGAATGCCTACAGCGCAGTGATGACGAAGGGAGAGCGGGTCATTGCAGTATCGGCTCATGCCCGTGACTATGTGCTGCAGCAATATCCCGGTGTGGATCCTGGCCGGGTTGTCGTGATTCCCCGTGGTGTGGATGTGGCCGGGTTGCCGGGGCATTACCGTCCTGATCACGCCTGGGTGAGCCGTTGGCGGCAACAGTACCCCGAGCTGGAGAATCGCTATGTCGTCACCCTGCCGGGGCGGGTCAGTCATCGCAAGGGTGTGCTGGACCTGATCAGGGTTATTGCAGTCCTTAGGGCACGGGGCGTTGCCGTCCACGGTTTGATAGTCGGTGAATTGTCGGCGCGACAGTGCAAGCTCGCGCAGGAGTTGCAGTCGGCCGTTGCCACAGCGGGGCTGACCGGTTCGATTACGTTGACGGGCTTCAGGAATGATGTGCGTGAGATCATGTCCGTGTCCAATGTGGTGCTGTCCCTGTCACGACAGCCAGAGGCCTTCGGCCGTACCGTGAACGAGGCGCTGGGGCTGGGAGTTCCGGTCGCCGGTTATGCGCATGGCGGGGTGGGTGAGCAGCTGACACAGCATTTTCCGGCAGGTCTGGTACCGCCAGGTGATCCGGCTGCCATGGCAGAACGACTGCTTGAATGGTCTGCAACGCCGCCACCCATGCAGCATGTACAGGTGTATGCCCTGCAGGGCATGCTGGACAGTACGCTGACACTTTACCGGGAGCTGGCCGACCCCGGCGAGAACATCACTGTTCCCTGAATTTTGAAAAGTCAAAGCTGTAATCAGCTATTGCCTTGTCAATAAACGCCACATCTGCTGCTGACAGATATTCCGTGTATCCCCCTATCTTTCCCTTGCGTACCTTGAAGCTTTCCGGGTCTGCAGTGTTTGCCGGTTTAAGCATGCCCTTCTTGAACTTGTTCTGGGCTTCCAGTTTTTTTAAATTGTTAAAAGAGCAGTATTCGATGCTTTGATCAAGCAGATTTTCTGCGGGGCTGACTTCGCCCATAAACTCAAGGACTCTTCCCAGTGTGACTTTCGGGTCCTGGTGCAGGTCCTCGTAGCGAATAAAAAGAAATGATTCTGGCAGGTATTGGTTCTGGAGCCAGATATCATAGAATTCGAGTATTTTTTCTGCTCCGAATTCTTCAGTTGCAATGAAATCCGAAATCGTACCGTCGAAAACATGTATTCTTTTTGTTGCCTGAAAGTAGGCGGAGACAAGTGTATCCCTGATGTCGCGCCCCATTAGTATCACTTTTCTGTTTGCATACGCCTGTTTGTCGCGGGACAGGTCCTTGAATCCCGTCATATCGATCATGCCTGATCCGTCATGTGTAAACGACATTTTTGGCAGGCTGCTTTCGCCAGCGATCATTTTTGTCGATAAGATTTTATCCTCAGGGAGGTCGTATTTTAATGACAGATATTTTCCAATTAATGCCCGCAACCACGTTCTGCCACTTTTTGGATACGAGATTACGTACACATCCGGTTCAAAAGAACTGCTGGTCCCTGTTTTGCGGAAAAGTTTTTTAATAATGTTCTTCATAATATTTCACCAATACCCGCATGAATCCGCGTAGACCCGAAAAAATATGACTTCAGGGTTTTTAATCCGGCCAGTGCCTTACATTCAGGATGTCATGGCCGGCGCATAGTGTCCGATGAAACTTCGCAGCAGTGTGTGTCGGTAGCCGGATACGCCTGCTGCAGCCTCGTAATTATCGAGCAGACGGTCATAGCCATACTTCTTCAGCCTTTCGCGGTCACTGCGGTCGTGCAGCAAGTGCCGAAAATTCCGCGCACGCTTGACCAGGCCCAGTGGTCGCTGCTGGATGGACATGTCAGCTACATCAATCAGGCCATAGTCACCATTCTCCAGTACCAGTATATTCCCCATGTGGATGGAGCGAAACAGGATGCCTTTTGCGTGCAGCGTGACCAGGTAAGTTGCCAGCTTGTCCAGGTAGTCGTCGCCGTTGCCGACCTCGGCGAGGCGGTTGCGGAGGGTGGTGCCGGGTAACAGTGGATAGGTGATCAGATGGCGTCCATTATGCCGGTCATGTCGCAATTGTTCGCAGCTGATGGAAATAACCCCTTTTTCCCGCAGTTTGCGGGCATTGCTCCAGAAGCGGTATGCATAGGGGTAGATCCGGGCGGAGGTAACCCTGCGGCGGGGATAGAATAGCTTGATAATGTGGTTACTCGGTGTCAGCAAGACCTTCTCGCCACGCTCGTCACGTTCAAGCAACTGCGCACCTGCACGCAGCTGCGCGAATTCTGCGGGACTGATGGGGGTGCTCCTGGGCGGCGGCATGGTGTGTATCCGTTGTTATCAACCTGAATGAGTACTAGTATTGACCTGTTTTTCAAACGTGTGAAAATGTACCTGAAAACAATGCAGGATTATAGTGCCAACGACTGGAAAGCGGTCGCCCGTGCCAACGGGCTGGACAATTTCGAGGCCGTGTGGGCGCTGGATATTGGCTGGTTTGAAGAACCCAATAACCGCCGGGGCGGCTGGAGTGGTGTGTCCAGACACGAGGTTGAATTGCCGGATGGTCGCCGTGAAGGGATCTTCATAAAGCGTCAACAGAATCACACGACGCGTTCCTGGTTGCATCCCTTCAGCGGGATTCAGACATTCGAGCGGGAATTCCGGAACCTGATGCTGTTGCAGTCATTCGACGTCCCGACACTGGATGTGCTGTACTTTGCCGAGCGTAATTCGGGCACTGACCGGCGTGCCATTCTGATATCCCGCGAGCTGGCGGGTTATGCCTCCCTGGAAGACTGTATCACTTACTGGAACCAGCACGGCTACCCGGACAGGGCCGTCTGGCATGAGACTATGGCGCGCATTGCCGCTGTCGCAAGACGTATGCATCAGCACCGCATGCAGCAGAACTGTTTCCTTCCCAAGCATGTCTTTATTGGTGAGCGTGAGGGTCACATGGATATTCGCCTGATCGATTTTGAGAAGGCCAAGCGTCGCTGGACCTCGGAGAGTGCGCTGCAGCGTGATCTCGATACCTTTAACCGGCGTTCCCCGGGCGTCTCAACGACCGACAGGCTGCGCTTTCTGCTGGCATATCATGAACAGCGCCAGGTGAACGCCCGGGTCAGAAAGACCTGGGGCAAGCTGGTTGCATTGCTGCGCAGGAAGGGACGCAACCTGCTG
>DMKK01000021.1:0-3900 GCA_003454335.1 Gammaproteobacteria bacterium
CACCCTCGACATTGACGGCGTTGAAGTCGGCAGCAGTGACCCCGCGAACAGCACCCGCACAGTGCACCACTGCACTGGCGCCCTGTAACAGACGCTGCAGGGATTCGCTATCCTGGAGGGAACCGACTACGGTTTCAAGCCCGGGTAACCCGGAAAGTTTATGGGCAGTACGGGGGCGAGCCAGGGCTTTCACACGCCACCCGTCAGCCACCAGATGGCTTACCAGCATGCCGCCGATAAATCCCGTGGCACCCGTTACGGCAATGGTCCGGGACATGGAAAGCCAGTGGCGTCTGCGGGTCCGTCAGCCCGCCTGCTGCAACGGGACAGCCGCCGCTTCCCCCGCTTGCTGACCACGCCCCTGGTCCAGCCGGTGCGCAGCGATGTAGTTCAGCCGCGCCATGGAACGGGACAGTTTACCCGACGAAGTTCGTGGCAAGGTGTGCAACGGCGCCAGTTCAATGCAACAGTCCACACCCACCTCGGTACGAATCAGTCCCTGCAGCCGGCTGCTCAACTCCGCGCGCGTCTTAACGTCCTTATCCCGGCATTGCACCACCATCACTATCGTGTCGGTGCCATCCAGTCCCGGTACCGCAAACGCCAGTGCATCTCCCGGACGCACCTCCGGCTGCTGTTCCGCCAGCAGTTCCAGGTCCTGCGGCCAGATATTGCGTCCGTTGATAATAATCAGATCTTTCTTGCGCCCCGTAATCATGAGCCCTTTGGCCGTTCGGTAGCCAATATCGCCCGTGTCCAGCCAGCCATCCGGCGAGAGCGTCTCGGCCGTGATTTCCGGTTCATTGAAGTAACTCGACATCACACTGGCTGCCCGTACGTGGATAACACCAACATGACGTTCCGGCAGCACCTTTCCCGCGGCGTTCCGCACCTCCACTTCAAACGTCGACAACGGCACACCACAGTTCACAAACTCGCTCACCCGTTCTATGGGCGCATCCTGCTCTACCGGCCGTGCACGTTCATGCAGCGCCAGCTGATCCGCATCGATACGGTCTACCGACAACCCCTGCTGCAACGGCGCAAAACTCACCGCCAGCGAACACTCTGCCATCCCGTAACTGGCCAGAAACGCCTTGCGGTCAAATCCACCAGGAGCCAGCGCTTCCGCAAAGTCATACAGAACCTGCGGCCGGATCGTCTCTGCACCCACGCCCGCCACACGCCAGGCGCTCAGGTCAAACTTCTCTGCCTCAGCTTCACGCAGTCGCCGGTTGCACAGCTCATAACCAAAAGGCGGGCTAAACGAGATGGTCGCCTTATTGCGCGACATCAGCGTCAACCACTGCTTGGGACGCATCGCAAACTCCCGTGTGCCAAGATAATCCACGGTCAATTGCGCAGCCAGCGGCGCCAGTACCAGCCCCACCAGACCCAGGTCATGATAAAAGGGCAGCCAGGAGACACAGCGGTCCGTCGTCCGCACGTCCATGCCCTCGGTAATAATCCCCGACAGATTGCTCGACACCGCCCGCTGGGTAATCATCACGCCCCGCGGAAAGCGGGTGCTGCCCGAGGTGTACTGCAGATAGGCCAGTTCATCCCCCTGCTGCGGCTGCAGCTCGCCTGCCTGCTGTGGCAACGCATCATAGGCTTCCGGCGCGCCGACAAACATCAAATCCAGCCCCTCGACCGCCTCGCCAAGCAGTCCCGAATAACCCGCCGGCGCCATCGCCAGGGAAGCCTGACAACTTTTCACCATCGCCCGGATCTGCTTCACATACGCCTTGTGCCCCCCCGGGTTTAGGGGAATCGGTAATGGCACCGGTACCAGCCCCGCATACTGACAGGCAAAGAAAAAACGCAGAAAATCGGGATGGGTCTCCGCAACAATGGCAAGTCGCGCGCCGCGCGCAGCATTCAGACCACGCAACCGTCGCGCCAGTTGCCGCGCCTGATCTCTCAACTCCGCATAGGTCAACACCGCATAGAGTTCACCCCGGCCGGTATAGAAATTACTCCCGGTTTGCCCCAGCGCCGCATAATCAAGGGCCGCCGCAAGATTCGGGAAATCTGCTGCCCTCAGCGGCTGGTTGTTTCCTGTTGGTGTCGCTTGCAAACCCAAGGCGGGGCTCCTCATTTGGTAGATCTCTACAATAACCGGCACTCCTGAAGCCAGAGCATCGTTCCCCTGAACAGGCATCCCGGCAAAATCCCATACCAACCTTAAGACAGTCTTAAGATAATGAGAAAATCCCGTGAATTTTCCGACATATGACAGATAACTGCAAGTTAAACTTCTAGTTACTAAAGGAATTAGACACTCATTACAGAACGGGATCACCCGGCTGTCAGGAGATTCATCAGACCGCCATCCGTACGTGTGGAACCTGTCCTGATCCGGGCACCGGGACCGACGAGCTTTTCCTCGATATTTTCGTATCCACGGTCGATGTGGTAAGTCCGATCCACCACGGTCTCTTCTTTGGTCACCAGCGCGGCCAGCACCAGACTTAATGATCAGTTTATCCATATGAATCATAGTGGCTACGGAGACCGGCCGGGCCAGCCATGGTCGGTGAAGGCCTGTCGGCAGCTAACCTTGTGTTTATTCCCGCCAGATTTTGTATCATGCGCACGTTCCCGCCACTCAGGTGGCGCAAGGGCAGATCCGGAGCCTCACACAAATGACCTTCCCCGCAAAACACGCTCATTCCGGTGAACTATCTGTTCACCCGGTCCGGAATCAGCAGGACCTGAAACGATTCATTCGAGTGCCATGGTCCATTTATGCCGGGGACCACAGCTGGATTCCGCCGCTGTTATTCGAGCGCAAGGAACACATGTCGGCCAAAAACCCCTGGTTCAGACATGCCGAATGGCAGGCCTGGGTGGCCTTTCGCAAGGGCAAACCAGTCGGTCGCATCAGCGCCCAGGTGAACCAACTGCATTTGGAGAGATTCCACGACGACACCGGCTTCTTCGGGTTTCTCGAGGCCAGCGATGACCCCGACACTTTCCGGCTGTTACTGGAAACAGCATGTGACTGGCTCAGGAAACAGGGCATAAAACGGGTACGGGGTCCCTTCAACTTCTCGATCAATGATGAATGCGGTCTGCTGGTGGAAGGTTTCGACACCCCCCCCTCTGTCATGATGGGGCACGCCCGCCCCTACTATGCCGACAGGATTGAGGCGCTGGGATACAGCAAGGTCAGGGATCTGCTGGCCTATTGGGTGCATCCCGATTTCGTCACCCCCAGGGTGATGGACAGACTGCTCGCAAAAAAATCGGAACGCATAACCGTCTCACCCCTGAGACGTAGCCACTTGAAAGAAGATCTGCTTGTATTACGTGACCTGTTCAATGACGCCTGGGCAAACAACTGGGGCTTCGTACCCTTTACCCGGGAAGAGTTTGATGAACTGGGACGCACTCTGGTTCACCTGGTGGATGAGGATTACATTCAGATAGCATCGGTCGATGGCAAACCTGCGGCCATGATTGTTGCCCTCCCCAACCTGAATGAAGCGGCCCGGGACCTCAATGGACGACTGCTGCCACTGGGGTGGGTTAAGCTGTTGTGGCGTCTGAAAAGACACAAACTGCGATCGGGCCGCGTCACGCTAATGGGTGTACGTCAGGAATACCAGAACAGCACACTGGGCATGGCACTGGCCTATATGGTGATAGACGCCGTACGACGCCCGCTCATAACAAATGGCATCGAAGAGGTTGAGATGTCATGGATCCTGGAAGATAACACCAATATGCGGCATATTCTGGAATCAATCGGCGGTAAAGCCTACAAGCGCTACCGAATCTATCAAAAAGACATCTGACTGTAATGGCACTTACTTAAGTCCTGACCTGATACCTACTACGGGTTCAATCTGATAAAGACAGAAATTATTGCCACGGAAGAACACGGAAGAACAC
>DMKK01000021.1:3943-12674 GCA_003454335.1 Gammaproteobacteria bacterium
ACGATACCTCTAAAGTTAAGTGCCATTTACATCTGACTGGTTTTCAACCATAACCAGCCTGGATCCCGGGCAATCACTGACAACGACTGAAGATGCACAGCACACTTCCCGCCTTACCTTTCAGCGCCATCGTCATGGCGGCCGACCGGCATCCTGATGACCCTGTCATGCGGGCCGCCGGCGTCGCCTGCAAGGCACTGGCCCCGGTCGGTGGCACGCCCATGGTGCTGCGGGTTCTGCATGCCCTGGAAGAGAGCCGGGAAATCGGGCCGCGGTTGCTGTGCGGCCCGCCCGCACCGCTGCTGGAACAGGCCGCGGCGCTCAAATCCGGAATCGATGCCGGTGACTACGGTTGGATGGCCAGCAGGGAGAGCCCCAGCGCCAGCGCCGCCGCCGCCATGGAGCAGATTGCGGATTCACAACCGGTGCTGCTGACAACCGCCGACCACGCCCTGCTAAGCAGTCGGATCGTTGATCATTTTTGCGGGCAGGCACGCGCCGCTGACTTTGACCTGATGATTGCACTGGCCCCACATGACCTGGTTGCGAATGCCTGGCCTGCCGTGAAGAGGACCCGGCTGCATTTTCGGGACAGGGACTATTGCAGTTGCAATCTGTTCGCCTTCATGACACCCCGCTCCCGTGCGATTACCGGTTTCTGGCGCAAGGTGGAGAGCCAGCGTAAACAACCCTGGCGGGTGATCGGCATTCTCGGGTGGTGGCCGGTGTTTAAGTACCTGCTTGGACGTCTCTCTCTGCAGGAGGCTCTCGCCCGCATATCCGGCAGATTCAAGCTAAAGATTGGCGCTGTCATCCTGCCTTTTCCCGAGGCTGCCGTGGATGTGGACAGCGAGAACGACTGGCAACTGGTCCAGCAAATACTGGCAGAGAAAGAAAAACAACGGACAACCTGATATGAAAAGTGTCAGCAACCATATCCAACGCCTTGTCCAGGTCAACAGGGTAGCCGGGTTCACCCCATTACAGGCATCGCTTTCATAAAGCTTAATCTTTATACAGCAAATACAAGCCTGTTATTATAGTAGAAGTCGGGCCTCCGGGCCGCCATACACCATGAATGCAAACCACATTGCTGGCCAGCCTTGACTTCTCCGGGCAGGCCTTCCATGAATAACAGGCTTAATTTACACGGGCAACCCCATTGATCATCAACCGCTATCTGATCCGTGAAATTGCACTGCCGCTGGTTATAGTTACCGTGACACTGATCGTAATCTTCATGAGCTACAATGCGGCCCGCTACACAGCGGACGCTGCGGCCGGCTTGCTGCCGACCGGAACGGTCATTCACCTCACCCTGTTAAGATCCCTCATCTCCATTGAGGTCCTGCTGCCAGCCGCGCTTTATCTTGCCGTTGTCATGAGTATGGGGCGACTGTACAGCGATAACGAGATGGTGGCACTGCACGCCTCCGGCTTCAGTGAACTGCAGGTTATGCGCAGTGTACTGTGGCTCTCGTTGTCAGTGGCAATGGTTGTCGCCTGCCTGTCTCTGGCGGTGCGCCCCTGGGCCTACCAGATGAGCTATCTGCTAAAGGCGGAGGCACAGGCGGACTTCAACCTGGACAAGCTGGAAGCGAGCCAGTTTTACACCGCTGAAGAATCCGGCACCGTGATCTATGTGAAACGTATCAACAAGCGGCAGAAACGGCTTGAACAGGTCTATTTTTACAGGGTTTATGATCAAGGTGTACAGGTCATCAGCGCTCGGCAGGCCTGGCAACCAGTGACCGACCCGTTTGCCCCCCCGGTGTTCAAGTTTCTTGAGGGCAACGCCTACCGGATCGATCTCACCGGCAACCGTGACCTGACCATAAAATTCAAGCTGCTGACAGTGTTCCTGAAGGATGACGCCCAGGAACGCAACCGCCACAAGCGCAAGGCCGCCGGTACGCTGCAGCTTGCCAGGTCGGCCAAAGCCGACGATCTGGCCGAGTTCCAGTGGCGACTGACCACCCCCGTCACCACCCTGCTGCTTGGCATTCTGGGGGTACCACTGAGTCGCACCCCGCCGCGCCGCGGACGCCATGCAAAGACCGTCGTCACCGTACTGGTCTTCGCCCTTTTTTACATTTTCGGTATCGTGGCAAAGAACTGGGTAGAGCAGGGTGTGGTAGGGGCCATACCCGGTGTCTGGTGGCCGAACGTGCTACTTGGATTACTGATTATAACCCTGCTGCTCCGGCCAACATTGTGGTCAGGCACCCGATGACGATTCTGGATCGTTACATCGGACTGGCACTGGCACGCAGCGCTCTGCTGGTGATGCTCATACTGCTACCACTGTTCACCCTGCTGGACCTGGTGCAGCAACTCGATGACGTTGGGACCGGCAACTATGGACTGATTGACGCCCTCATCCATGAGGTCCTCCTGATGCCGAGCTACTTGCTGAGCCTCACACCCTTTACCGCACTGCTGGGAACCAGCATCGCTCTGGGTGGACTGGCACACACCAATGAACTAACCGCGATACAGGCCTCCGGCATCTCAATCCAGCGCATCGGACTGGCAACGCTCAAAGCCGGAGCACTGTTTATACTTTTCGCTATCGTCATCATGGAGTGGGTAGCTCCGCCACTTCATCAGCAGGCGGTAAAACGACAGTCGATAGCACTGTCCGGGGGTAATGTCCTGATCGAGAAACAGGGCTCATGGATCCACCAGGGCAATCGATTCACCTATATCCGCAACATACACGAGGGGCATACTCCGGCAGACATCCACATCTTTGAGTTCGCTCCCGAAACACTGCAGCTCAACTTCTATTTGCATGCGGACCGGGCCGAGATAAAGAACCGGAAGCAGTGGTTGTACAAGGATCTGACACTGAAGAACTACGAGGGGAAGGACGTCGTTACCCGGCATGAAGCAGAACTGGCCCGAAAGTCCCATCTGACGGAAAGACAGTTGCGAATCCTGGAACTGCCCATCGACAGCCTGCCGCCATCAGGCCTGTATCAGTACCTCAAGTACCTGCGGAGCAGTGATCAGGCAACCGAAAAATTCGAGATGGTATTCTGGCAGAAGGCCATCCTCCCGCTCACCGTTGTCGTCATGATGCTGTGTTCTTTTCCCTTTGTATTCGGCTCCCTGCGCACCTCCAGTGCAGGCAAGCGGATTGTCCTGGCAACCATTACCGGGATCTCCTTTCAGTTGGTCAGCCAATTACTGGTTAACCTGGGTCTCGTGCTGGACATAAACCCCCTGCTCACGACCCTGTTACCGATCGTCGCCATCCTGCTCCTTGGTGCCGTATTCATGCGACGTGCTTTATGACCAACATGCACCCATTGGATCAGTTGACGGACCTGCTTGCAGAATGCACCCCCCGAAGCTTCAGCAGTGAACTGCTGGCACTGCGCGATGCACTTCTGCAGCAGTATAACGGTGCAGTTGATGCCATGCTGTTCTATGGTTCCTGCCTGCGCAGTGGTGATGCACTGGATGGGCTCGTCGATCTCTACCTGGTGGTTGACGACTACCGGAACGCCTATCGCAAACCGCTTCCCGCCCTGTTCAACCGGCTGTTAGCACCCAATGTCTATTACCTCGAGGTTATGGTGAATGGCCATCGGGTGCGCACCAAGTATGCCGTCATTTCCCTGCAAGACCTGGAGCACGGCACCTCCCCGAGATGGTTTCATTCCTACCTGTGGGGACGCTTCTCTCAGCCCTATGGACTGTTGTACAGCCGCAACTGTGAGACCAGCCTGCGGGTCCAGAGGATACTTGCGCAGGCGGTACTGACCTTCCTGACCCGGGTCCTCCCCGCCCTGCCCGAGCGGCTGGATAGCGCTGCAATGTGGCAGCAGGGGCTGGCGCTCAGTTACCAGGCTGAATTGCGTGTAGAGAAGCCGGAGCGTGCCATTGAGCTCTATGAATCCTGGGAGGATCATTTCCGCGCGGTTACCTCCCTGGTCATGGATGATTTGCCCTTCAATGTAAAGCAGGAGCAGGATGCATCCCGGCTGCTCTACCATATCCGGATCCCGCGGCACACCCGCAGACTGAGCCGCCTGAGCTGGCAGTTGCGACGGTTTCAGGGCAAGCTTCTATCACTCTTGAGACTGATAAAGGCAGCCTTCACCTTTCAGGGTGGCGCAGACTACATTATCTGGAAACTGGAGCGCCATACCGGCGTTCCCATCGAGGCGACTCCAGGAATGCGCCGTCATCCGCTCATTTACGGCTGGGGGCTGGTGTGGCGGTTGTATCGTCGCGGAGTATTCCGTTGATTAGACAGGTATATACATGGTAACCGCCACCGACATAAATAACTGCGCCGTAGCCGGGTCAAGAAAAGATAATCAGATTCTCCATTGGGATGAGGGCAAGTGCAGGGAGACGCGTAACAGGGTAAAAATGGATTAAAACAGGTTTGTGCTCACCAACAACATCGCACCGGTTGACTTCCTTGTGAGCCGGGCTGGTTCTATTATTCTATCAGACCCGATTTATTGATAAACTTGATTACACACTAAACCGGCTGTTAACGCATGTTTTCACGGCAAAAAAAACGCTTGAAAAACCTCTACCGTGGAGATAAACGTGTTGGGATCTGGAGGCAACAAAAGCTGCTTTATATACGCATACCAAAGAGTGGCAACAGTTCCATTATGGCTGCACTTGGTGGCGCAAAAAAAACCAGGATGTCCGCTCCTGAAATACTACGACTTGATGATAGCTGGACTGCCTTTTCATTTGTCAGGAACCCCTGGTCCCGGCTGGTTTCGGCATTTACCCAAAAAGCAGGCGACAGCCCAACTTCAGCACGTGTTGTTGATGGTATTTACCAGGGCTTTATTGAACAGGGTATACCTATCCGGGCCGATATGAGTTTTGAAGAATTTTGCGAAATAGTTTGTGATATTCCGGATGGAAAGACAGACAAGCACTTATGCTCACAGGCCAGTTTCCTTATCTATAAAAAAAAACCAATTGTTCCCTTTATCGGTAAAATAGAGCGGATGGACGAGGATTGGTCCCGCTTACTGCAGCAGTTGGGTCTTGATAATGAATTGCCCCATATCAATCGAACCGGCAAAAAAGGCGTACATTACAGTCACTTTTACAAGGACGAGGAAATTGTAAAACTGGTGGGCGATCGTTACGCTGATGATATTCGTTACTTTAATTATGACTTCAAACGTCAGTAATCATCTTTTCCAGAGTGAAAAACAGGCAAAATAATGGCCACGTTTATCGCAGGAATTAGCGGCCATTATCCACAAAAAGCGGCTATCCATGCCCACACTCCGGTCGTATAATTTCGACTTTAATCGGCAACAACATGATGACCAGCATCAGCAAGCATTATTTGAACCCTGCCGTACTGGACGCTATCGATCCGGCGGCATTTCGTGCCCAGCGTCCCTATCCATGGATCAATCCCCAGCATTTTATCGCTGCAGACCGTTTTCACGAGCTACTGGACACCCTGCCCGATATTTCACAGTTCCGCGCTTTTTTCGGCAAGCAACGCAAACACGGGCAGGCCAGTCATGACCGCTATGTCCTGGACTACGAGGAAGGCATGGAACTCTCCCCGGCCTGGAGTGAGTTTATCGATGAGCTGCGCAGCAACCGTTATCGGGATTTTGTCTGTGCACTTTTGGGTGTTTCCCAGGTCCGGTTTCGATTCCACTGGCACTTCGCACCCAACGGCGGGGAGGTTTCTCCACACTGTGATTCCAAGGGCAAGATCGGATCCCAGATATTTTACCTGAATACAGTCGATGACTGGAACCGGGACTGGGGTGGGGAGACGGTGGTGCTTGATGACGGCGGGCGAATTGAGCCGGACAATGCCCCTGCGTTTGAGGATTTTGACGCGGAGTACCCGGCCAACACCAGGGATAATCGCAGCCTGATATTTGGCCGCCGGGGCAACTCCTGGCACGGGGTACGGCGTATTAACTGTCCTGAAAATCACTATCGCAAAGTGTTCATCGTCGTGTTTGAGGAGTATCGCCCCGTGCACATGGCCACCAAAAGAATCCGGCGGCTACTGACCGGTGCCGAGCTGGTGACCGAAAAAGAACGCCTGATGTACTGAACAACCGGATGTACAGAACAACGGGCAAACCCTGAATGCAGGCACGCAGCAAGCCGCCGCTGTTGATACTGGGCGCCCCGCCCCGGGGTGGCAATCACCTGCTGCGCGGACTACTGGATCACCACCCGCAACTGCTACTGCCGCCGGACGAGGACTACTTTGTACGGCATTTGTCCCGGGATCCGCTGTTGCGCTGGCGCGGCATGCTGACGTCCCGTGCCGGGATTCCCGATTTTTTTCGGCAACTGCAGAAAGAAGGCCATCTCGAACGTGTCAATGCCGGCCACGGGAAACAGGTGTTCGGCAGCGAGGACTCCCTGAATCTGGAAGCCTACTACGACTATGTCAGCAAGCATCACCGGCGCGGCAGCATCAACAGCCTGGTGCGCAACCATGTAGAAGCACTGGCCGTGGCGCTGGGACATGCTGAAGGAGACGGGCGGCTACGTGTTTGTTTCTGTGCCTTGCAGCCCAGCAACAGCGACCTGACCCGCGTCAGCAAGATGCTGGCACGCAGTTATGCTGTAAAAGGAATCTTCCTCGCAAGGGATCCACGGGCGCACCTGGCATCGCTACTGGTGCGCAATCCGACAGTGGACCTGGGACGCTTTTGCCAGCGGCAAAACAGCTACAGGCAGGAAGTTGACTGGTTCATCGAAAACTGTGGCCCGGCACTGCACATGCGCTTTGAGGATCTGGTCACGAATACGGAATCCTGCATGCGGGAGGTTTGTGAGTTTGCCGGAATAGCCTTCTCCCCCGCCGTTCTTGAATACACCCAGGGTGGCAAGGCCAGCCACAGTAATTCTTCTTTTGCAGTCAGTTCAGGTATCGATCGCAGCGTGTTAACGCGCTACCGGGAATCACTGCCGACCGAGACTATCGCGTATCTTGAACAGCATTGCTTACCCGAGTTATTCTGGCACGCTCCCCAGGGTCTGGAAGCGCCTGTTTGACAGGAGATTTGGCCAGGAGCCTTTGGCCAGCACCGTTGCAGGCAGATCCGTTGTCCGGGGAGGCGTGCCATGCGCTTGTTTCCTGGCGTGCCATGGTTTACTTTTGCCGGTTAGCAAGCAGGTTTTACAAGAGGTATTCGGATGCACGTTATTATCAAACGGCTAAAATACTGGATGGTTCGGGCGGTGTCGGTGTTCCTGCCTCAAAAGCAGGCCATCGCACTGGATCGCAAGCGGCGCGGCCAGGAAGAGTACCGCAAGCATCAGCTCTGCGAGTATGTTTTTGCCTCCTATGGCAAGAGTGGTCGCACCTGGATGCGGGTTATGTTATCGCGCTACTACCAGCAGACCTATGCGCTTCCGGAGCGCATCCTGATGGGTTTCGACAACTTTCATAAAATGAACGCGGATATACCGCGCATATTCTTTACCCACGACAACTACCTGCGAACGTATACCGGCAATGTCAACAGCAAGAAGGATTTCTACCACAAAAAAGTGATTCTTCTGGTGCGCCGTCCGCAGGATGTTGCGGTGTCACAGTTCTTTCAGTGGAAGTACCGGATGCGTGCCAACAAGATGGCCATGAACCGCTATCCTCCGGCCGGGTCGGATATATCGATCTACGATTTCGTAATGAATCCGGACTGCGGCGTTCCACGCATTATCGACTTTCTGAACCTTTGGGCGCGCGAATTACCAAACATCGACGATCTGCTGATGGTGCGCTACGAGGATATGCGGGTACAGCCCGAGAATGAACTGCCGCGCATCATCGGGTTCCTGGGTATGGAGCCCGACGCTGCGCGGATCAGCGAGACTGTCGAATTTTCATCCGTTGAAAACCTGCGCAAACTCGAAAAGGAAAACTACTTCCGGCATGGCAGCAGGGTAAAGGCAAAAGACCCGGGTAATCCGCATTCCTTCAAGGTGCGGCGTGCCAAGGTCGGCGGCTATCGGGATTACTTTGACGACGAGCAGGTCGCCACTATTGACGAAATGGTAAATACCAGGCTGTCCGGGATTTTCGGTTATGGCGCAGAAGAGCCGGCACCAGCGGGTACAGAAACCACGGGCAAGGCGGCCTTCGGAGGCTGAGTGACATGAAAAAATGTGTCTTTATACATACCAACGAACGCCAGTGGCTGGGCGCGCAGCTGTCGGCCTATTCACTGCGTCGCAATTCGGCGCACGCCGATGAGTTTGACGTTGAGTATATCCACGTCAAGGACTACCCGTTTCTGCAAGCCAGGGAAGGACAGCCTTTTTTGCGTGGCGGCGTTACGCGTGTCTGGCATATGCATGACCTGCAATCGTTCACTCCCCTGCGTTTTATGCCGCCAAAACTGATGGGCTACGAGGGGCGGGCCCTGCTCGTCGACCCGGATGTCTTTGCAGTAGGCGATGTCCATGAATTGCTTACCCGGGACATGCAGGGCAAGGCCGTGATGGGGCGCCACCGTTTTGCCAACAAAAAAAAGACACAATGCGTTGCAACCAGCGTGATGCTGATGGACTGTGCAAAGCTCGGGCACTGGGATTGTGAACAGGCATTTGACGAGTTGTTTCAGTTCAAGCGGGATTACAAGGACTGGATATGTCTGCGCCACGAGTCACCGGACAGCATTGGCTACCTGGAACCGGAGTGGAATGATTTCGACCACCTGACCGACAAGACCCGCATGCTGCACAATAC
>DMKK01000241.1:0-939 GCA_003454335.1 Gammaproteobacteria bacterium
GCCTGCATTCAGTACCGTCGGGCTATTGCGGGTTCCCAGTTCACCCTTTGCGCCGGGTGAAGTCGGCAAGTTATCGACACCCGCCTTGCCACCCTCGAGAAGATGACAGGAGGCACAGGATTGGGTGTCATTGATAGACAACCGTTTTTCAAAATACAGCTGCTTGCCCAGTGCGATACGTTCCGGCGTGTCATTTTCCGACCCCGGCATGGCAGCCGGCAAGGGGGAAAAATAGCGATTGGCGCGACTGATCAATCGGTCAGTATCACCGGCGAAAACACCGGTTGTCGCCAGTAACAGGAAGGTAATAACAATCCAGGTGATGTGCTTCATATCTGCCCTGCCTTTAGTTAGTGCTTATCCAGAAAGCCTGACTGGCTGTTACTGGTCCTGTCGGATCAACTCCACACGGCGGTTTTCCGCCCGGCCAGCAGCCGTTGCATTACTCCCAACTGGCCGCTCTTCACCGTAACCATGTGCGCTGAACATATCGTCATTGACGCCCTTTGAAATCAGATAGACACGTACCGCTTCAGAACGCCGTTGTGACAAATCCAGGTTATAGGCATCGTCCCCACTGGAATCCGTATGACCAGCCACCTCCAGTTTGATCTCCGGGTAACTGAGCAGACTCCTGGCAACACCATCAAGAATACTCATGGACTCCTGGGTCAGGTTGGCCGTGTCATAATGAAAATTAACGCCGCGCAGCAGAATCGGTTGTTCATGCTCACAACCGGTTACATCAACCTTGACACCGGCGACCGTGTTCGGGCAAAGATCAGCCGCGTTGAGCACACCGTCACCGTCTGTATCCAGCCCGCAACCCTGTGCATCAACCGCGGCACCGGCCGGTGTTTCCGGACAACGATCATTACCGTCGGTGACACCATCACCGTCTGTATCCAGCTCGCAACCCTGTGCATCAACCGCGGCACC
>DMKK01000241.1:1026-1346 GCA_003454335.1 Gammaproteobacteria bacterium
ACACCGTCACCGTCTGTATCCAGCTCGCAGCCCTGCGCATCAACCGCGGCGCCTGCCGGCGTGCGTGGACAATTGTCCTTGCTGTTGACAACACCATCGCCATCACAATCCAGCTCACAGCCGCTACGATCTACCGGTACACCCTCGGCAGTACCGGGGCACTTGTCCAGACGATCGACAACACCGTCCTGGTCACCATCCAGCTCGCAACCGTGTTCATCAACAACCGTTCCTTCATGTGTATCTGCGCAGCGGTCCTGCTTGTCCAGCACGCCATCATGATCGGAGTCGACCTCACAACCCGTGACATCGACCATCAC
>DMKK01000241.1:1376-2698 GCA_003454335.1 Gammaproteobacteria bacterium
AAAAAATGTCAGCGTATTCTTGCGTTCAATCCACTCGCCTTCCCGATTACTCTCATAACTGATGAGTTTGAACGTTTCCGGGATCACCCATGCCTGTACAAAACGGCTGAAATTGTCAGGCTTGTTCCAGCTTCCAAAGTGACCATCTTCCAGCGTCACCCCGTCCCAGGTATTCAGGGTATAGACCCGTTTGTCATCAATGGTCACACGACCACCGTAATTCCCGGGATACATTATGGTAAAGGTACCGTCATTAAACTTCAGGACATTGGTTGCCGGATTACTCTCGTCCCATTCGTATTCGTTTGGGTCGATGTAGTACAGGCTATCCAGACCATTGTCCTTGTCGAGGTGAAATTCGTATTTGTCGAGACTGGTTCGCATCGAGCGCTGCAGCAGATAGCTTTTACCATCCTCTTTCAAGAAAACCATGTTCTCGCTGACCACGCCAGTCGCAAACGTGACCACCGGGGAAAATACCAGCGTAATGAGTAACAGCAACCGTTTGAATTCGTGCTTCATGACTATCTCCAGAAATCCCTGTCGTATGATAAGCCTGCATGCGTCGCCGCCAGTCTGGCAGCCCCTCAACATCACAACGTGCAGACAGGTGCGCACCCGCCTTAATGCGAAAGAATATTATTATATACTGTAATACAGATTTAGGCCACCCTGCCCCGGTGATCCGGCAACATCACACAGGCGGGCAAATACACCTGGACTCTGGTACTTTCGAGGTTTGTTCTATATTCTATTGTTATTATTGTTTTTTACAAAAACTGCAGCGAGGGTTAGGACAAGGCTTATGAGCACGAAAACAGCTGACATCACGATCAGAGCCTCTGCCATGGTGATGCCGAACAACAGTTCGGGCGTGTAACCGCAGGAGGTTTGCACCTTGAATACCGGCGGGAACCAGCTCTCGAGCGCAAGCCAGTCGGGCAGGCCAAGGTCAAGACCACAATCACTAAAGGTAAAACCACGCTCTGTCCCGAGTAGCTGGTAAGAACGTTCCAGCAGGCCGGCTGCCGCCAGCACTGTCAGCAGGTGCGCCAGCACATTTGGCCATTTAAAATGACGCAGGAACAGGGCTGCCAGCGCAACCAGTATCACCGCCAGCACCAGCAGACGCACATGAATACACAATACGCAGGGTAGCTCATCAAGCACATGCTGGTAGAAAAGCGCAACGCCTTCAAATGACAGGCCGATCAGGACCAGCGCCAGCCAGTACCAGGCACTCTTGCCGATTATTGCCAGTTTTTTAAACACGTTCATACTCCAGTACGATTCTGCTGCGGGGATTGCTGACACTATAGAAT
>DMKK01000090.1:0-183 GCA_003454335.1 Gammaproteobacteria bacterium
GGGTGCAGATGCCGTCATCGACAAGTCCACGCAAGACCTGTGGACGGAAGCAGAACGGCTCGCACCGGACGGCTACGACATTATTCTTGATGCCAACGGTGCTGCAACACTTAAACAAAGCTATCAGCATCTGGCAGCCGTCGGAAAACTGGTCGTCTACGGCTTCCACAGCATGCTGCGGAC
>DMKK01000090.1:282-455 GCA_003454335.1 Gammaproteobacteria bacterium
AGCAGGGAATGCAACAGATTCTGCAATGGCTGGAAGCAGGAAAGCTGCAAGCACCTGCAGTGACCACCTATCCGTTTGAGGCTGTCGCCGACGCACACCGTGCACTGGAGTCAGGCCAGACAACCGGTAAGCTGGTGTTACTGTGCAAACCCTGACGGGTACGCTACGCTTTA
>DMKK01000090.1:508-3225 GCA_003454335.1 Gammaproteobacteria bacterium
TCCCCGGCGCGATTCGCGGCGAGACGCCGCTCCCACGATAAATATTTTTCGGCAATTGCAGGAAAACTACTCCGCGAAATCCAGGCGTTCCTGCACTGCATCAATACCATGCTGTGCGCAGGCTGCATCCTTGTCACCACCCGGCGCCCCACTCACACCCACGGCACCGATCAGAGAGCCGGCCACCTGTATCGGCAAACCGCCATCCAGCACCAGCAGATCATCCAGCAGGTTCAGTTCATCCGCAATATCCGCACGGTTCTTCCGCAATTCACCGGAACTGGTATTTGAAAGTATGACGGCATTCGCCTTGCCCAGTGCCAACTGGGTCATGTACTGGTTGGCGAAAACATCACGCATCACCACCTGGGTTCTGCCGCTGCGATCAGCCACTACCACCGACACCTGGTAACCGTCCTTGCGACAGGCATCAATGGCACCCTGGGCAACATCCCGGGCAAGCTCCAGCGTCATCAGTTTCACATTGACCACATCCCCTGCAATAGCAGGAACTACCAGCAACTGACACAGTAACGATACCGCAAATATATAAAATTTCCGCCTGACATTTTTCATAACCCCTACCCCTGTGTTTGCTACAACACAATTCTTTTTCCGGTTTAAGCTGAATAGTTTATTTTGTTTTTGAACCAGCTGCATTGATACGCCCCAGCGCTGCCTCATCCGCATCCAGCAGCCCGGCCTGCACCAGCCGCGGCACCAGTTCGCGCCAGCGTTCATCATGCCTGAAAATACCGTCAAAAACCGGCACCGCTGCAGCTACACGACCGGCATTGACCAGCGACACGGCATGCCAGAATTTCATTTCCAGATTATCCGGTTGCAGCGCCTCGGCCTGACCATACTCCGCCAGCGCCGCATCGATATCACCGCTTTCCAGCGCATGATCACCCTGGTTCATGTGTTCATAGGCGGTATTCAGCGTTAGCAAGCGCCGCAGTTCCTGCAGTGGCTGCGGGTTATCTTCAACATGCAGGTCCACCAGGCGGTCTTCCCAGGGCCGGCCACTGGCGGTACCGCTCACTACCAGAATGGCAGCCGACTGCTTGCCACGCAGGTCACCACCCACCGCCTGGGCCGCCTCCAGTGCCGCCAGCAGCCGTGCCGCGAGCGGGCCTGTTGCCTGTTGAAATGCCGCTGCCATGGCTTGTGGCACACCCGGCCTGATCATCAAGTTCGACTGCACTGAAAAACCCTCACCCGCCAGGTGACCCGCATACCGGATACAGTTTTCGCCCGTGTGCACAGCAACCTGGCCGCTCGAGTCAATCATGGCAACCTGGCGAACACCGGGATTGGGATCTGCGGCCAGCAACGCATCCAGGGTGCGTTGTGCATCCAGGCCGGACGCCATCAGGTCGAGACCGGATGTCCCGTAGCGCACTTCGACAAACGACTGGGTGGCGATTGCACCCACCCCTGCCTGTGCCCAGGGAACCAGCGAGCCGACTGAAAACCAGTGTGACTGCACGGCCACACCCAGTTGCCCGCTTTGTGGATCCCGGGCAACAATGGAATAGGTATGTACCGGTCGGCCGCTGACGGGCACTGCCTCATGTCCGGCCTGCACACCGGACATAACCAGCATAGACACAATAAAGCTAATTAGCAGCAACCGGTAAGAAACCCGGGCTGGAATCCTGACCATGCCTTGTTCTCCTGCTATAAACCATGCAAACTCGGAACGAGTCACAGAGCCATGGTATGCGAATCAGAATGCAATATCTAATTGCTGTACAGTCCTGGTGCGGGGCACTACTCGGCACACTGCTGGCCACGTCCGCCTGCGGCATTGACCAGCCTTACCCCGGTCCGTATGTTGAAAATGAGGACATGCTCATGGTGCTCATGCCGCACAGCCCTGAACAAATAGCGGCCTTTTATGAAGCCCGAGGCTTTCCGAAGGCCGCCCTGGATCTGATCAGCAAGGCCTGTTTTGTAACCGTCCATATAGAAAATAAAAGTCAGCGAGTGATCTGGATGGAGACTGCGACCTGGCACCTCAGCAGTGACAAGCAGCCACTTCAACGGCTCGGTAAAGACCACTGGGATACCCGCTGGAACAAGATTGATCTGCCACAGGCCAACCGTGCAACATTTGGCTGGACCCAGCTGCCGGTACAACGCGATTTGCAACCTGAGGAACCGGTTGGCGGAAATATTGTGCTTGACGGCACCATCAGGAAATTCAACCTGGAGGCACGCTTCCTGACCGGCAGGGATAAACGTGGCGGCATGCTGGAAGTTCGTTTCCAGGACATCGACTGTCCCAAAGAGGCACCACGCCAGTGAAGACGACATTCATAGTCAGCTTGTCCCTGTGCCTGCTGGCAATGACTGCCGCCATGGCTGTGGCAGAATCCTTGCCAGCGGGTATTATGCGCAGCAACGGCATACCGGCACCGGCACTGCAGCTCGACAACCTTGACGGCGAGGCCTATGACCTGGAAGCATCACAGGGACACTGGCGCTTCGTACACTTCTGGGCCAGCTGGTGCGGCCCCTGCCGCAAGGAAATGCCCGGCATTGAACGCATGGTTAGCGCGCTCGGCGACAGCCCCCTGGAAATTGTCCTTGTCAACACGGCGGAAACCGAAGATGAGGTGTTTACCTTTCTCGGTATTGCGGCACCGGACCTGCTGCCGTTAATGGATACTGATGGTCAGGCAACCGGGGTATGGCAACCCCGCGGCCTG
>DMKK01000055.1 GCA_003454335.1 Gammaproteobacteria bacterium
TGGGTTGACCGCGATAAAATCCCAGCGAGATGGGTGTTGTACCGTTGCAACCTCCGGTTATCTTGAAATTGTCATCGACAAAGATGACTTCTGATTCAACACCACCGGTGGTGCGCAGCACGAGTCGCCTGACGTAGGGTTGCGGGAGGTTCCCGCCCGAATCCGAACTGCTCGCTGGTTGTCCTGTGACGCCGGGTGCAGCTGCTGCATCCGTGGCAGGGACGGCAGCGGCAGCCGTTTCGTCCGGTGGCATGGGGCTGGCAGGGCCATCACTGCCAGGCGAGTCTTTACCGGTCGGTGTTTTAGCATTGGTAGGCGGTGTGGCCCCCTGGCCAGGAGATGCGGTGGCAGATGATCGGCGAGAACCGCCCGGTCCAGCGCCGGGCGATGTCTGCTGCAGGCAGGCATAGGGTGTGTTGGAGTAAGGTTTGCCCGCAGGGTTCTTCATCAGGATGGAGAATTTCATATCGATGGTCAGGTTCAGGTGCCCCCATTTCTCAAACGCTTTTGGGCCGGAATAGGGGTTTCGCCGCACGCCGTTTGCTTCCATGTGACCACGCACCAGCCCGCCCGACACCGAGTCAATGGTGACGTTTCCGGAGTCAATGTAGAAATCCTGCTGACGCCCGCCCGACAGCGGATTGCCGGCCCCGATGGAGAAGCCACCGACGAAGCCGCCGTGGACTTCATCCGGATGTTTCTTGTTATTCGCCGCAAAGACGTAGTCACCGGCTGTGATCGGACCTTCATGGTTCATTTGAAAGGCGATCTGGTCGCCGTTTTCAGTGTTGCGCAACAGCCCCAACTTGATGAAGCAGGGCTCGGTCAATCCCTGCATGTTGTCTATGCCGACATACTGGTCATCAATGCGTCGGTAGCTGTAGGGATACACATAACCATGAAGGCTATCGAATTCAATCGGCAAGGGGGTGTCGATATTGGCCGGGGAGGGACCACTTCCAGATTCACTGGCACTCATTGAGGCGTATTCCCGCAGGACGGTAAAGGTCACTTCCAGGTTTGGCAGCGCCCTTGTGGCTTCCGCATCTTTGGCTACATTGGTCAGCAGAAACTCGGTTTTCTTGTTGTTCTCAAACCTGTAGACCCAGGTTGCTCGGCGTGGCTCATCTGGAGCCGCAGGCTCCACTTTGGCCCTGTCCATTGTCCGTGAATTGTCCACCAGTGCTGCCGTCAGTTGCTCCAGTCGAGGTTGGGGTGGGGCTGCTGCCGGCAGTTTCGTTGTAATGGCTATGCTGAGATGTGACTCGTCGAACCCCTCAAGATCCACTTCCCAGCACTGTGTTGATAATTCTTTGAAGCGGGGAATTACCATTGTTTGCTGCAGGGAGTCTGGAGTGGGTGACAGGCTTACTGTTTTGCATCCCTTATACTTTCTGGCACCGTCCATGTAAGTAAAGCTGCCATCCAGCCATTTCTCATCCGGGACCGTGCTGCCGATCAGACGTCCATCCCCATAGAGCGAATAGGCCTGCATGAACCTGGTGTACAACTCGCGTAGCGGCTTGCCGAACTGTGATCGGAGACCTGAATCAAGCCATTGCACTTCAGCTGCGCACGGTGCTCCGGAGGTACTGCAGTCTCTTTCGGAAAGACCGGTCTGGAGTAACCGGGACAGGTAGGAAAAATCGAATGAGTGGATGCCGGGCATGGTAGCAACGTCAACTCCGGAGGCATTGACCTCGGACAGGAATCGCCAGAGTGAACTGGTACGGTAGGATTCTTTTATGTCCTCAGGAACGGGGAGGCGGTTTGAGTAGTTTCGCAGGCCCCAGACTGACGCCCGGTTCTTGTGATTATTGGGTGTAATGTCTTCCAAAAGGTTTTTGTATGCTGATTCCCGGAGTTGGCGGGTGATTGCCCAGCTTACGGCATCGGCCTGTCCTTCAGTGATCCAGCTGCCGACCGGGTTGTCGTCGCAGTGATTGAAAAATGGCGAGCCGTATTGCACGGCGTGGAATAACTCGTGCAAGAGGACATAGATACCCTTAATCCCGAGGCTTCCATTATCCAGTACTTTTTCAGCGTCAAGTGCTATGACTCTCTCATCCCGAAAGAGCGTGTCGCAGGGGTTCCGGTGATATCTTCCGCTAGCCCCCTTTGCGGCCAGGTAGACTCGGTATCGCTTAATGCCGTCAGGCATGGTGACCACCACCGGCTCCAGAGCGGGGGGGGTGAAACCCCAATGTTCCATCTGTGTCGCTGCAAGACGCAAAACCGTTTCGATGTCTGTTTTTGTTTTAGGTAGCAGTGTGATGGTTTTAAGGCCGCCGGTGGCATCCGGGTCTATACCGAGCTCACGTGCTGCTCGGCCGATTGCTCCAAGTATCTCCCCTGCTGTCCCGCCGGTAGAACCCTGGCCGCCGGGTTCGACATTGACCACTTCAAAATGCTTGATCGGCCAGGGCTCGGCCATGACCCGGCTGGAAGCCAGGAGAAGCAGGATAACTGCAACGGAGAAAAACAGTAGTGCTGGTTTGCCGCAAGCGGGTCTGAACAGGTTCATATACGGAACTCCCTTTCCTGATTCGGCACAGACGTGCCCCCCGGGCTGACCGACTTTTTATGATGACTAACTGGCTCGTTAGGCAAGTATAGGTACAATGCGCTTATTCTGCCCGAATTAATCAGGGTATTCCTGGTTAATGGCTTCGGATGAGATTATTTGCAGGTAGTTGAATAATATCGTGCTATTACAAAATTACTTCCTGAAATTGCTGCTGTCCTGGATGCTCGGTTACATGCGCTGGACACAGCTGACGCCCATGCTGTTGTTGTGGGGTTTTGGCCTGTTGATGGTGCTGGCGCTGACGTTTGTAAACTTTCAGGAGCAGACGATTTCCGCAGTGGAGTTTGTCCTGGAATGGCTTGTGCAACTCCCTGTAGTGGGGGAGTACATGACGCAGTTGCTGCCTGATGAAAACAGCAACACGCATATAAGCAAAAGTGATTTCAAGTCATTCGTGCTCTCCAGCTGGGCCGTGCTGTCGCTGGTGTTTATGCTGGCCGGAATAGTCCTTTCTGCATTATTTGGACCTTTTCAGCCATGGGCGCTGAAAAGCAAGTTGTTGATCAGCGGTGCCGGTACGGTGTTGTTGCTGGCAGGAATGGTCGCCAATTACTACGCGGCGCCGCAGAACTTTAACGGTGAAGCATCAGCCTGGATGCTCAACTTTTCCCTGATTTCCCTGCTGGTGTTCGTCGTCAGTGCCTACTGCCTGTCGGTTTCCCATTTCCTGGGCTACCTGAATGAGGCACTGCTGGCTGGCGAATTGCAGGCAGCAGATGATTCCAGGGGTACGCAATAGTTTTTATTTTACGACCGACGGGTCGACGCCACATTGCTTGAAAACGGCCTGGACTTCCGGGTCGGAATCCACGCGGGCGAGTTGAGTCGCCCTGTGGTCCCGAAGCAGGCACCGCGCATCGTCTTGCGAGATATTCCAGTCGGCGGCTATAGACTTTACGATCGATTCCTTGAGTATGTCGCTGCTGGGCAGATCGGCCACAGATTTAGTTTCCGATGTGGATGATCCGGGTTGTGTATTCGCTCCGTTGCCGGCTGCGGGTTCTGTAGTGTTGTCGTCCTCACCACTACAGGCAGTCAGGGTGAGAGCAATCAATAAGGGTGTAATAATTTTCAAGTCTTCCTCCTAAAGTCGTGGTCAGACACCAACAAGCCAGTATATTACCCGGTAATAACCAGGAATACTAAATCACTTGTTTGGGATGACCCTTCGACAAATGAGTGGTACACCTACAAGCTTTTCGTGCCTTACTAGCCCATATGGTTCGCTGAAATGTACCGCCCTGCTTGTGGCAGGGGTGCCTGCTTCAAGGCATTGTGTTGACCATAAAGTTTAACGGGTATAGATTTCAAGGAACATAACTTCTTTGGAGGACTCCGCATAATGATTAATAAGAAAGTCGGAACAGTTTTATGCCTGTAGATATTCACACTTCTGACAGCTTGCGGGGATCCAGGGGACAAAGCAGACACCAGCAGCGCGATTGACAAGGATAAGGCGGGCGGTGTTCAGAGAATGCCTGTTCCCAGGGCAGATGCAACCAGCACGGATGGTTCCAAGGCAGAGGAAGTAGAAATGGAAATGGATGGATCGCCTGTTGCTATCACCCGAATCAACGAATGTGCTGCCACTCCGGGGCGTGGCCTTGGATTTTCTGCCATGACAGACGATCACGTCGGGGATGGTAGTACCGGTGTTCGTGTAGGTGGAGGGTTTGAAAACAAGAAGGGGCAGCTTCTCATTACTTACCAGAGTAAAAAGTGGGTAGCTAAAGAAGGGGTGGGCTATCTCAGCTTTAACCAGATTGATACGCGAACAGGAGATGGACGCTCATTTGTCACAGTCAAGGCAACTGGAAAGGCCGTAGCGGGCACTGAAGAATTGCCATTTTCCCTTGTTGTAACCTGTGAACCTGGCGGGACCTGAACTGGCAAAGTTGAACCGGTGAATCGGGGACAGAGCACATTTAATATCGTGGTGTACTTAACCGCCGGTTCTCCATGCAGTGTCCGTGGAAATGCTGAAGTTGACGACAGGCCTGAAAGGCAGGCATAAAAAAACTGCAGAGTGCAGGTTTGAATTTGGCCCCCCGGGCCGCCCTCGATCGGACCTCCCGGTCGGCCCCAGTCTTCTGGCCTTTTCATTGCATCGTTTCGGATTCACCCTCCAGGAACGTCTTGATGTCGTCCTGCTCGATGACCTTTATCGCTTCGTCCAAGGCTTCCCGGTCGGTGTCGAATGGGGCATCCCGCACGGTCGATGCATTTTCCTCGTCGATGACCTCCAGTATCCAGCCCGGCTCATCCTCGCCGCGATAGATGTCGACTTGAATCCCTTGGGGTTCTATTCCCCG
>DMKK01000029.1 GCA_003454335.1 Gammaproteobacteria bacterium
TGCATAACCACTCTGCCACCCAGCCAATAGGTACAGGTAAACACGAAGTGCTGATAAAAAAGCCCCGGCATAAAACCGGGGCTCCATATCGCTTGTTTGGAGCGGGAAACCAGATTCGAACTGGCGACCCCAACCTTGGCAAGGTTGTGCTCTACCAACTGAGCTATTCCCGCAAATCGCAATCTGCCATTTTATAGACTGACAATCGACTGTCAAGCACCATCCTTCGAAGAAACATCTTCAGCACCGGATAAAATGGGCCAGGCAGCCTTCAAATAAACAAACATTGACCATAATGTCAGAATCGCGGCAATATACAGTAAAATCACGCCCGCAGCATGTGTCGGAAACGGTCCCAGCGGCACTTTAAACAACAGCAACAAAATCGAGACCATCTGCAGCGTGGTTTTAACCTTGCCAACAATGGAGACGGCCACCTTCGTGCGTGCCCCGATTTCCGCCATCCACTCACGCAAGGCGGATATAACAATTTCCCGACCAATAATAATTGCTGCCGGTACGGCAAACAGCGGACTGGGATTGTCCTGCACCAGCAACACCAACGCCACGGCAACCATCAATTTGTCGGCCACCGGGTCCAGAAAGGCCCCAAAGGCTGACGTCTGTTCCCAACGACGAGCCAGGTACCCGTCCAGCCAGTCAGTCACTGCAGCCAGGCCGAATATGGCCGCACTTAGCTGATACGACCACTGACCCGGCATATAAAAGACAACCACCAGCACCGGTATCAAAAGGATACGCAGCAAGGTCAGGATATTTGGAATCGTCCACTTCATTGGCTGTTAACCCTAGTCTCCATGAAAAGCATCATAGATTTGCTGCGCCAGCTTGCGATTAACGCCCCTTATCCGCGTCAGGTCATCAACACCTGCCCTGGCAACTTCCCTGAGCCCGCCCAGCTGCTGCAACAATTGCTGACGCCGCTTCGGGCCCACTCCCGGTATCTGCTCCAGCGGCGAGGTACGCCGGGTTTTCGCCCGTCGCTGCCGATGCCCGGTGATCGCAAAACGATGCGCCTCATCCCTGACCTGCTGTATCAGGTGCAATGCAGGTGAATCAGCCGGCAACCTTAACGCTTCCTTTTCACCGAAAATATGCAGCGTCTCCAGGCCCGGTTTTCTCCCGGGCCCCTTGGCAACACCGATTATACGCACATCGATGATCTGTAATTCTTCAAGCGCCTTGATGGCGGCATTGACCTGCCCCTTGCCTCCATCTATCAGCAGCAGATCCGGCAACCTGCCCTCCCCTTTCTTCAAACGGGTATAACGACGCAGCAGCGCCTGTTCCATAGCCCCATAATCATCACCCGGCTGGATATCCCTGATATTAAAGCGCCGATAGTCTGATTTCAAAGGCCCCTCCACACCAAAAACAACGCACGAAGCGACCGTGGACTCGCCACCCGTATGGCTAATATCAAAACATTCAATTCGTTCCGGCATTTCGTCCAGCCCCAGCACGGTCGACAATGACTGCATGCGCCCGGCATATCCCTTGCGCGTATTATTGTACGAATTCAGCGCATGCTCTGCATTGTTCAACGCCATTTTCACCCACCGGGCCCGGTCACCACGCACATTTGCGCACAATTCGACACGATGGCCGGCCTGACTGGTCAACAGTTCCGCGAGCAGATCACCGTCCTCCAGAGGATGACTCAACAAGAGCTCGGACGGCACATCCCTGCCAAGGTAATACTGCGGTATAAAAGCGGACAGCACTGCCGAGGCAGCGGATTCCAGCGGGATCTTTGGAAAAAAGACAGCATTTCCCAGGTTACGACCATCCCGGATAAAAAACACCTGGACACAGGCATTGCCCTTGTCTGTCAGACACGCAAGGATATCGACATCCCCCCGCTCCTTGCTGATGTACTGTTTCTCCTGGACCTTGTGAAGGCTTGCAATCTGATCACGAAAAACAGCGGCCTGTTCGTACTCCTGCCCTGTTGAAGCGGCTTCCATCTGCGTAATCAGATCATCAATGACCGCACTGCTTTTCCCTTCAAGAAACAGCACCGTGTGGCGCACATCTTCGGTATACCGTTCGGCACTGATCTGGTCTACACAGGGCGCGGTACAACGCTTTATCTGGTACTGCAGGCAGGGCCTGCTGCGATGACTAAAGAAGCTGTCTTCACATTGACGCACCTTGAACAGTTTCTGCAGCAAGTGGAGACTTTCTCGTACGGAACCGGCATTCGGGTACGGTCCAAAGTAGCGGCCCTTCTTGCGTCGGGCACCACGATGCATGCATACCCGCGGGAATTCCTGCTCGGATGACAGATAGATATACGGATAGCTCTTGTCATCACGCAGCAGCACGTTGTAACGTGGCCGCAACTGCTTGATCAGATTACTTTCCAGCAACAGGGCTTCCGCCTCTGTGTGGGTAACCGTTACTTCGATGTCGGCAATCTGCTCAACCAGTGCACGTGTTTTGGCATTCAGGCCCGTCTTGCGAAAATAGCTGGCTACCCGTTTTTTCAGATTGGCGGCCTTGCCCACGTACAACACCGTCCGTTCGCTATCCAGCATCCTGTAGATGCCAGGACGAGACGTCAATGTTTTCAGGAACTCTCTGGAATCAAATGCGGTGTCATATGCTGTCATCAACGGCTTCCAGGGACACCAGACCGGCACTCCTTGTCATCCAGCACCTGCCGGGCAAGCCGGAAAACATCGCCAAACATTTCCGGCGTCAAGCGCCTGGTCTGGGTGTTATAGCGACTGCAGTGATAGGAATCTATCAGGTACAGCTCATCTGTAACAGCATGCATGGCGGCATGTCCGAATGGATAGGCTGACAGGCGCATTCCCAGCACGCGTAACACCGCATCATGAGCAAGCTTACCCAGCGCAAGAATGACTGCCGGGGCTGGCAATCCATCTATTTCAGCACGCAGATAATGATTACATTGTTTGACTTCATCCAGCAGCGGCTTGTTCTGCGGGGGCAGACACTTGACCGCATTGGTGATACGACAATCAGAGAGTTGCAGCGCATCATCACGGGAAACTGATTCCGGCTGGTTACTGAACCCGTACTCAAACAATGTTCTGTACAGCAGGATACCGGCATGATCACCGGTAAAGGGGCGACCTGTGGCATTGGCACCGTGCATGCCCGGCGCCAGCCCGACAATCAGCAAGCACGCATTGTCATCACCGAATGGTGCCACCGGACGCGCGTGGTATTCAGGATGTTTCAGGGCAACCTGGTCAAGAAAGCCGGCCAGCCGGGGACAGTCTCTGCAATCAGGATCAAATTTCGACGAGTTCTTCTGCGACATTCAGTGCTTCAGCGTGTCCATTGTTCGGGTTAAGGCACATGATTTCATGCGCATTGGTGTTGGCAATGTATAGGGTATCGTTATGAAACACCAGCCCACCCGGCTCATCGAGACGACGATCCACCGCCACACTCGAAACAAACTCGCTATTAACCCCTATCCTCTTGATTTTATTATTGTATGAATCCGTAACCCAGAGCATTCTATGCATCTGGTCAGCACTGATATCCAGTGGATACTGAAGGCGGGCCACATTACCCGAGCCGTCCTGGTCACCGAAATCGAACAGCCCCTCCCCGACAATAGTCCTGACAGCACCGGTTTCAATATCAAGTTCACGCACAGCCGAGGCACCGGCATCGACCGCATACAGCCGGTTGAACAACAGGGCCAGCCCACTGGGTTGCGAAAAGGCAGCCGTCGAGGCAGGACCGTCCAGCAACCCTTCCCTGCCACTGCCAGAGAAAACCTCAAGTGTGTTTGCAACCAATGAAAGACGCCATACTTGATGTGAACCCGACATGGCGATATACAACCGACCATCCTTGAACGCAACATCGCACGGTGAATTCAAACCCGCATTGACCGGTGACACGCATACATCATGGATGGGCTGACCAACCCTCCCGGTACCGGCTATGGTGTCAACATCACCCGTGCGCATATGTATCCGCCTGATCGCATGATTGCCTGCATCCGCGACATACAGGAAATCATCTGCAAGCGTCATACCCTGCGGGTTGTTAAAGGCAGCACTCGTACCATTACCGTCTATAAATCCTGAGGCTTCACTGCCATATTGACGCAGTATATGCCCGCGTGAGGACAGCACCAGGATACGGTTATGCCCACTGTCAGCAACATAGATCCGGTCATCTGCTGCAGTAATTCGCCCGGGAAAGGACAACGCACTGCGGGGCTCCGGGACACGCCTGTCCGGGCAGGACAGTTTTCCAACCGGTGGGTGACCGCTACTTTTTTCCAGTTGGTACTTAACAATCTGATCCAGTTCCGGCAACTTACCCCCTCCGGATATCGCCCCAAGGATGATACCCTCCGGATCAATGAGCACCTGTGTCGGCCACCCCTTGATGCTATATATATTCCAGAGTTTCATGTCCGGGTCATGCACGACCGGATAATTGATGTGATACCTGTTAATTGTCTTCAAAACATGCGAGCGCCTCATTTCTGCAGAAAACCGGGGAGAATGCACATTGATAATGACGAGCGCATCACCATATTTTCTGCCGAGAGTCTGGAGGTCCTGCAGAGTACGCTGACAACAGATTGATGACCAGGCACCGAAATTGATCAGGACAACCCGCCCCTCCTGATCCGCCATGCTGACTGGACAGTCAATATTGAACCATTCAAGACCCGCCGGAAACTCCGGCGCCCGCCTCCTTATAGCCTCCATCACACCCTCCTGATATACCCGCTGCAAGCAAGCATGCCTTGTTAACAACAAGACACATTCAGGAATAGCATGCCAGAGACAGCAAGGAATACTCTGATGCAAGTCTCAATTACCGGAGAACCGGTTAATAACAGTAGAGGCAGGGCATGACAGTCCGAAGCAGACTGCCATGCCGGAGCCTGTCCTAGTGCAGGATATTTTCCTTGATGAGCCCGTGGCGAATGGCAAAACGGGTGAGTTCGACATCATTCTCAACACCCAGTTTCTCAAACAGGCGGTAGCGGTAAGTACTGGTTGTTTTCGGGCTAAGACAGAGCTTCGCCGATATCTCCTTGTTCGACTCGCCGGTTACAATCATCAGCATAACCTGGGTCTCACGCNNCAGACCTGTTGCCATGGTTCAAAAATGACAAGGCCAGCTTTTGGGCAACATCGGGCGTTATATACTGCTTGCCCTTGTGCACAGACTGAATTGCACAAATAATCTCCTCGACACCACAACCCTTGGTGATATAACCGGCGGCACCGGCTTCCAGAAGCCTCGCCGGGAATGGATCATCGCTGTGCACCGTGACTGCGATGATTTTCATATCCGGTGAAGAGCGGGTGATTTTACGTGTCGCCTCCAGCCCTCCGATACCGGGCATACTCACATCCATCAGGATTACATCAGGCTTATTTCTGCGTACCTGCCTGACTGCCTGCTCGCCATCAGCGGCTTCGGCAACAACCTTGATACCACTGGCGTCATCCAGTAACCGCCTTATTCCCCTACGCACCAGATCGTGATCATCTACCAGCATTACGTTAATCATATCTCCTCCTTGTGTCGCTGTTTAACCTGCCTTAGAAACAGTAAACCGAGACGGAGGCTATCATTGGAAAAGGGTTATAACAATGGCAAATGTCCTACAAGCATGTCAGAAAAAACAGGCAGAGAAACAGCTGTCGGCAAGCGCGTCAGCGGGTCTCCCGGTCGCTGTTTTTTACTCCAAACCAGCCGAGTTTCTCCTGCAGACTGACAACTTCACCAACTATAATAATGGTGGGTGGCTGCAGTTGCTCCCGTTGCGCAAGGTCCGCCAGTGATTCCAGGGTTTCAATATAGATCCGCTGCTTGTGTGTGGTCCCCTGCTGCACCAGTGCAACCGGCGTTTCCCGCGGCAGTCCATGCGCAACAAGTTCCCGGCCGATTACCGGAATACTGTGCAACCCCATGTAAAAAACGATGGTTTGCGCCGGTTTGGCCAGCGTTCCCCAGTCCAGGTCGACACTGCCATCCTTCAGGTGTCCGGTCACAAAAATACATGACTGGGCATAATCACGGTGTGTCAGTGGAATACCCGCATAGCTTGCACAACCGGATGCAGCAGTAATCCCGGGCACCACCTGAAAGGGAATCCCTTCTTCCGCCAGTGTTTCGATTTCCTCGCCACCACGCCCAAAAATAAAGGGGTCGCCACCCTTGAGACGCAACACACGCTTGCCTTCTTTCGCCAGGCGCACAAGCAACTGGTTGATACTCTCCTGTGTGAGCGTATGCCGGTCACGCGCCTTGCCGGCATAGATCAATTCGGCATCACGCCGCACCATATCAAGAACAGGCTCGGAGACCAGCCGGTCATATACGACCACGTCTGCCTGCTGCATCAAACGCAATGCCCTGAAGGTAATCAGGTCCGGATCCCCGGGACCGGCCCCCACCAGATAGACTTCACCGGGGCTTTTGTAGTGCGCATCGGTATCTTCAATGGCTTCCTGCAACGCCCTGCGTGCCTGTTCCTCCCGGCCGGCAAATAACAACTCTGCAACGCGTCCCTGCAGGATATTCTCCCAGAAATAACGGCGCTGTTCTGCATCGGAAAAACGCCGCTTGACGGAGTGACGGAATTCGTCGACCAGCTGCGCCAACCGCCCATAGGCTGCAGGGATATAACTCTCCAGCCGTGCACGCAACAGCCGTGCAAGCACCGGTGAAGCACCGCCCGTTGAGACCGCCACCTGCACTGGCGAACGATCAATAACCGACGGCATGATAAAGCTGCACAGTTCCGGGTTGTCGACAACATTTACCGGAATCCTGTGTAGATTTGCCAGTTCGGAAACTGCCCGATTAACGGCCTCATCATCCGTTGCGGCAATCACCAACACCACACCGTCCATGTCCGCTTCCCGAAACTCGCGCTCTATACAGCTCACTGCACCCTGTTCAACCAGAGTCTTTACCTCACCACAGGCCGCCGGCGTCACGACGGTAATCTGTGCGCCCGCCCTGCTCAACAGGGTCGCCTTTCTGGCTGCCACCTTGCCGCCACCGACAACCAGGCATGGCCGGTCTTCAATCTTCAGAAATATGGGCAAGTAATCCATAGGTCATCTGCCTTGGTAGTTTTTCGGGAATAAATCAATTGCTGGAATCAATCAGCCACAAGCAACGGATCCAGACCACCCCGTCGATCAAGGGCGGCCAGATCATCATAGCCACCTATATGCTGATCACCGATAAAAATCTGCGGCACTGTCCTGCGCCCGGTTAACGCAATCATATCCTTGAACCCATCCGGAATGGAATCAACGAGAATCTTGGTAATCTCGCCCACTCCCTTGGACTTCAACAGCATCTCTGCCCGCACGCAGTAAGGACAGAAATCGGTACAGTACATTCGAATATCAGTCATGAGCCCCTCAAAATCTTGATGTGTTCGCTAATTGGTTCAGTCACAGGCCGCAGTTGCTTGCGCATAACCGTCCCGATGGCATCTGTTCTGGAAAAGACGGGATCCAGCACCGGCTCACCCAGCATGGCAAGAAACAACATTGCCCGAATATAATGTTCATCATCCGGAAGCACCTGGAACAGTGCCTGCAAACATTGCCCGGCAACCCCGTCCGTACAACCCGGACCGGCACCGGCGCCACCAGCCAACGCACCGGACAGATGTACAACCCCCGATATATCAAACTTTCTCTGCCTCTCGAGTGGCAACGTGACTGAATACGTTTCAAGGGCACACATCAGCTCAACCATAACATCCTGGTTAGACGGTTTCTTCAGCACGGCTTCCACACAGGCCAGGTACGTCTGCCCGGCCGGACTCAGCAAACGGCACAACTGCACCGCAAACGGATTATCCTCAGCCAGCAGACTTGCCAACTGCCGGGTGACCCTTTCCCTGTCGGAATGCGCGGCCTGCCTGACGGGCAAGGCATCCGGCAATGTCTGCAGGAAACCGACATAATATGCATTCTTGAGCCGACCCTTCTGCCATAGTCCGGACCGCACATTCTCATTAACAAGCTCGCCCTGCAACACCAGGCTGACCGTCTTTATCTGGTTCCGCGCTTCTTCTTCAAACGGCAGGAACTCAATCAGAAAATCTGCCAGCACCGGGCCCATTTCCCCGTTTACCACCGCTGCCTGCTGCAACATACAACGGGCATTATCAGATGTCTGCGACGCCCACCAGGCCCTGCGGGCCAGTTCATCGGTAATCCCGGCCGCATTGACAACCGCAACAACCGCTTCCGGCTCACCCAGCATCAACAGCGACTCAAGGACCTCGTCACGAGCCTGCCCCATACGCGTCCAGCGCTTTAAATAGACAGGATACCCCCCGGGCGAACCCAGCACATGACTGGACAGGGTTTCGCGGACTCTCCTCAGGTAAGACTCGTCGCGGCAATTGGGATTAAGCTGTACCTTTGCCTCGCCTTTTTCCGAGAGCGCAAATAACGTCATGCGTGACTCATCAATCCGAACGGCTTCTATCGGACTCGCCAACAAGACATTAATCCGCAGCGCATCTTCCGGCGTCAGATCCATGGGTATCAATCAGGAAAACAGGCAGCGCAGTGTGCAGCTAGAGATCAAAACCCGCCGCCGCATACAGGCGTTTGGCCTCTTCCGGGTCCTTCTCAACACCGTTGCCCTCTTCATACATTATGGCAAGTGTCGTTATTGATCCTGCAAGTCCCTGCTCTGCAGCCTTGCGAAACCACGCTGCCGCCCTGGCAGGATCCTTTTCGACACATTCTCCTTCAAGGTACATAAAGCCGAGACCATGCTGGGCAATGGCATGCCCCTGCTCTGCCGCTGCCTGCATCATTTGCAAGGCCCGTTCATCATTGCGCACCACGCCCAGACCGTTCTGGCACATGATGGCGACCCGGTGTTGCGCATCCGCATCGCCACCTTGCGCCAGCGGCGAAAGGAACTGCATGGCCAGGGAAAAGTTTTTTGCTTCAAAAGCCGCCACACCACTGCTGTAATCCGGATCATTCAGTTCTACCGTCATATCACGCCTCATTTGCCGACCAAAAGAATGACCATGGCCATGTTGGTATTTTGTAGCCTGCTACACTAACCATTAAGCCCCGGGCATCGAATACCCCTAAAGAGAGAATATGCCTGATCTTTCATAAAGATACAGCCATCATGTTGTTTTGAAATCACTCTCCCCATAGGGATATACGGGGCAAAAATAGGCTCCTGTATACTTGCGCAGCATGTAAGTAACCTTAATCTAAACAATGACATCCGTGGCTGCACAGATAACAGGTGACAGCGACAGCAACCTGATTGAAACACATATAGCACTAGGAGACAGAGATGAACCAGGAATACTATGACGCCGTCACCAAGATGGAAGGAATGAACGTTGATGCTGAATACGTACAGGGCTGGCAGGGTGGTTACCTGTTAAACCCGGAGCGTGAAGAACAACGCGTGAACGAAGCCTACTCAGCCGGTTACGAAGACGGCAAGGCCCACAACATGGATAACTTCGACAACTGGAAGAAGTAATCCCGGCCACAGATTAATAAAAAAAGGCGGGTCACCCCGCCTTTTTTTATGTCCGGTCACTTTTAACCCGGGGCTCTTGCAAACAGCTCCCGCAATGCCTTGTTCAACGGCTTGAGGGTTTCCGGCACTTCAACATCCATCACCTGGTCAGTGATCCACTGGTTATCTTTTTCGCCCATCACCGCCGTGACGCATTCACCAAGATAGCGTTTCATGGCATAGCCGGGTTCCCCATCCGGCATGGGGCACTCCGCATAATTGGCGCCACGCTCGTTGATCAACGCAATCAGTGGCCCGCGGTAATCTCCCGTCCCCTCTGCGTCAGCACGGTTCTCCTGCATAGTATTGGCCAGGTGACGTGCCAGCGAGGTAATAAATTCCTGTCGTTCATTCGCATCCAGTGCTTCTGCCTGCTTGCGATCCGCCAGGTGCAACAAAAAGGCAAGGAATTCCGCAATCACATCCATGCGCTGAGAACGTGACTCTGTCTGAAAGCCTTCATTCTCCAGGTTCAGCAATCCCTGCTGGGCAATACGCCACAAAATAAATGCCACCGCACCACCGGTCTCATCAAGCGTGCGCTCCCTGCCCTTGTTGCTCCATTTGCTTTTGACTCTCACTTCAATCTCTCCAGACCAAACATTTTTGATTTATTCGAAAAATACCCAACAGACAGGATGGGTAAAGGAGCGTAGCGACGATCAGAACCGCATGCTAGCATGGAATTATCAACGGTTTCAGCAAGGTTATCAGCGTGTCAGTAACCGATCATACAGCCCCACCTGCTACAGCTGTCGAGATCAGCGACCTGCTGCCGACACTTGAGGCCGTACGTACCAATTGCCATATCACGGATGCAAAACACGCCACCGACTACACACTCTGCGTGTACCTGTTGAAAATGAGGGAGTACTTTCGCTGGGAACACAGTATTCCGTTCAACGAGAAATTGCCGCAACAGGAACTTACCGACTGGCTGAGTCAGCGGGAGAACCACTGGGAATCACTGGAAGAAAGCGAGTTCGAAGCCATACCCGTACGGGATACGTTGCATGGCCCGTTTGCTGCAGAGACCATTAACCACACTCTCAATGAACTGGGCTTCGTTTATAGCAGCGGTTACGGCCGCAATATGAGACCGGTGTTCTACCTGGGCGCACTGGAATCGCGCAAGACAGACAACGGCTACACGCTGGTCGTATCCGGCAAGGAATATGCGCGGGACCTCGCATCCCCACCGGCCATGAGCCAGGGAAAGACCATCTTCATACGACGCGAATCCCTGCGCCGCATGTTGTGGGAAAAGGTCGAGGAATGGCGCTGGAACAAACCTGCCAATGCCATGCAAAATGCGCTCGGCTGTTATGATTTCGACAACGCGGTCGAGCAATCACTCGATGCCATGACCGACAACGAACTGCAGTCAGCGATACTGCACGAGGTCGGAGAAATAAGGGCTGGCGAACTGCTGGGCAGTGACTGGGAAGCGATGCTTGCCACCATGCCACACAGCAAGGCCGAGATCATGGTACGCGCCGTACGTGACCATCTGGCTGACGCCCTGTCAACGCTCCCCGGACTGTTATCCGGCATGACCACCGCCTCGCTGCACTTCTATGTCGCGAACATGGCAAATATGCGCAAGGACCTGTTTCCCAAGCTGGTGGCTGCCTACGAAATCTGGACAGTCACCGGCAATACAAAGGCACTTGAACAATTGACCGACGAGGCCGCCGCCCACTGGCAGCTACTGGCTGAAAAAATGCTCGAGATATACCGGGAACAGGGTCCCGCATGCCAGCCGGCACTGATCTCCCTGATTGAAGTAAATACCCTGTAACCACCACAGCGACAAGATCACACACTATGTCCACTCAACCATCCGCAGACAAGCCAGCGTTACAAACAATTTCAGAGGTCAGGGAAAACACCTTCATCTTTGAAAAACCAGGGGCATTGCCCCTTGATATATGCAGCGAAATGATACGCCGCTTTGAGGCAAATACCGATGAACAGTATGCCGGGCGTATTGGACAAACAGTCCAGCAGGAAACCAGTATCAAGCGCTCGACCGACCTCGTGGTCAGTGGCAAGGAACACTGGCAAGACCTTGACCGCGAACTGTTCCGTTCACTTGGCCAGGCCATCCATGAATTCCGTGAAACCTATCCGTTTTTCAAGGGCCCGTTCAAGGACAGCGGTTATGCCATACAGCGCACCAATCCCGGTGAATTTTATCACTGGCACATCGATGGCGGCAGCCACGAATTCAGCCAGCGACAACTGGTCGCCGTCTGGTACCTGAACGACGTGGCCGGACCGGGTGGCGAAACCGAATTTTCATACCAGGATGTACAGGTAAAACCACAGGCCGGAAAGCTGTTACTGTTTCCACCTTTCTGGACACATGAACACCGTGGT
>DMKK01000259.1:0-8558 GCA_003454335.1 Gammaproteobacteria bacterium
AAATTCACGTTCATTACCGGCAAGTGACGGCTCGAGTACATACTGGTTGCCGACCTGCACGCCGGCTGCCGGCACCTGAATCGCCCGGTTTAACGGCACCTTGCCATCAGCATCACGACCGGGGTCCAGGGTGCTGCAACCGGACACCAGTGCCACAGTTACATAAAGGGAAAATAAAAGCGGTAGCCTCATTGCCAAAATTCTCTCATTGCAGGTCTCATGTGATCACTCCGTTGCTGGCAGTGGGATGTTTACATCAATACTGCAATCACTTGACGTATTCATACCATAGCGGGTCAGGGCAGGCGTTTTTGCAACGGTCCAGCGCTGTTGCCCGAGCCGGGTGATCGTGGTTTCGACCTGGTCCCCCGGTTCCAGGTAGCGGCTGTCCTGAAGATGGTCTTCCGAATCCGTGATCATCAGCTGCCGCGCGCCTGCAACACTGAAGCCGCCACGCAGGAACAGCTCGACTTTTTCCAGTAGCCCCGGTGCCTGAATCGCGGTGCCGCCGGGGGTGCCCGTGAGAATAACACTGCCGGCAGGAATGATGCCTGCCGGGGTGTGGGTGTAGCGGGGTGCGCCGCTGGCGTCGCGCATGCAGGTGCGTATGCCTTGCTGGTAGCGTGTTGCCAGCAAGCGGATAATCTGCCAGGGACCGAAGATCATGCGGTCGGTGCTGGAAGACTGTAACTGGCGTGTGCGCGCTGCCTGTTTACCCTGTGCCGGTTGCTGTACGACCAGGCCGATTTTGAGGTTGTCGCTGCCCTCACCGGGTGCTTGTGGTTGCAGCTGTTGCCCATGAATCAGCCACGGCCCGGTTGGCAGATAGGTGGGGTGTGACTTGCCGCGGGTGTAACCAAACTCGGAATCCCGGATGATGGGTCCCCGGTCCGAGACATCGTTGGCGGTAAAGAAGGCGACGCTGTTGATGAATTCCGCATAACTCGCGGGCGGGGCATTCAGGTCGAGGTCTTCCAGTAGCACCATGCCCAGTTCCGCCTCGTAGTCCAGCAAGCGCACTGGCCGTGCCGGGGACGCACCGACCTTGGCGCCCGCCTGCACCTCGCCATAGGCACCCGTGGGTGCCACAACCTTTGGGAACACCAGTACTTCATCCGGCGATAGCGCAACGTGGTCCCCGGCGCCGGTTTCCTCGCGGTGCTCACGGTAGTTGAGTCCGATGCCGACGATATAGCGCTGTCCGGATTCCAGCTGTTGCAGCGAGATGCCGACCGGGGGCAGCACGACGGTGGCGAGGCGGTCCTGCGGGAGGACCTCGGTAAATGCGGTGAGGTCATTACCCTGTGCGGAGACTGTTCCTGCGGCCTTGAACGCCTGCCCGAGTAGTCGTGGATCGGTTACATCTGCGGTGTCCGTACACAGGGCAGGGTTGCGGTCGCCCAGATTGTAGACTTTGTCGGGGATGCCTGCCTGGTCTGTCAGTACCAGCCCGAAACAGGCCTGGCCGGCAAAGTCTTCCAGCCCGGAGAGATAGCGCATGACCCGGGGCGGGTTGCTCTCATGCTCATTTTGTACTGCGGCAATCAGTGGCAAGGGGCAGCTGGCCACAAGCAGCCAGCAGCACAGCTGCAACAATAGCTGACGGGTGGGCAAGATAGCCTGTTTCGAAATACAGTTATTTTCCGCTAGCATGCTGGTACCGGTTTAACCTGATGATGAAAAAAATATTGCCACGGAAGCACACGGAATGACACGGAAAAAAGTGTATTAATGCATTTATTCTTCCGTGTTTTTCCGTGTACTTTCGTGGCTATTAAAATTAAATCTGGCATCTAGGCAAGCCATTCCGGGTGCTGGTCCCACCATTGGCGAGCATCTGCCTGGGACCAGGTATCCTGCCCGATGATAGCCCGCAGGCGGTCGATGATAGCCTGCGTACTTTGCGGGCGCGCATCGGGTTTGCGTTCCAGACATTCGCTAATCAGCTGGTCCAGTTCCGGGGCAACGTCCACAAACTCACTGACCCGTGGTGCCGTTTCGGCAACAACCTTGTAGGCGATGTCCATGGAACTGTTACCCTCAAACAGAGGCTTGCCCGTTAGCAGGTTGAAGGCAACCGCGCCCACCGAATACAGGTCCGAGCGGCAGTCGATATTGAGCGGGTCACTGAGGCGTTCCGGTGCAATATAGGGGGGGGTACCGGGAATGGCATTGGCCACCGTATGCTCAATGGCAGTGTTCAAATCCTTGACCAGACCAAAATCCAGTACCTTCGCATAATCCAGCAGACCACCGCGTTCGGTGAGGATGATGTTCAGGGGTTTGATGTCGCGGTGAATGAGGCCGCGCGTATGCGCCTCGCCGAGGGATCCGCAGACCTGACACAGAATATGTGCGGCACGGTTGGCGGGGATCGCACCGTCCGTTTCAATCAGGCGGGACAGGTCGATGCCCGGCAGATACTCCATGACATAGTAGAAGACGCCTTCCCGCGTATGACCGTAGTCATAGATCTCGATGGTGTTGGGGTGGGTTAGCTGGCTGGTGAGCTGTACCTCGTGTTCGAAGCGGTCCAGGTTTTCCTTGTCTACCTTCGCCTCGCTGATCAGTTTGACGGCGGTCGGCCGGCGCAGCAGGGCATGGCGGGCCATGTAGACCTTGCCCATGCCGCCTTCGCCGATTTTCTCCTCCAGCGTGTACTGTCCCAGTTGTTTGATCGCCTCGATGCGGTTGCCCAGGCGGCGAACAATCACACTGAAAACAATGAGACCGGCCAACGCCAATAGCAGCAGTGCGGAAACGACCCAGAAGGCAATCTCGATTGGGCGCAGGGCGCTGAAAGCCTCGGCCGCATTGACTTCCGTTGCCACGCCTAAATTGAACTGTGGTAGCCAGCGTGCGGCACCAATCACGGGAACGCCGCGGTAATCCCGGTAGCGCTCCAGGATGACATGCGCGCGTGAGTCATCGGCGAGGGCGGTCGCAATCAGTCGGGTTAACGGTCTGCCTGCCATGGGTGTATCCGGCTGGTATCCCCTGAGCAGGTTGCCGCCCGGGTCGCGTAGTTCGACACGTAACACGGCACGTACCGTCGGTGTGTCAGGAAGGATGCCGGTGCTCTTGAGGGTTTCCAGATGGCGGGTATCTGATAGCATGCTGCCCTGTTTGTTAAAGGCATAGGTATCACCGCTTTCGCCCATGCGGGCAATTGACAGAATGCGGGTGAAGTCCTTTTCCGGCGGGATGATCAGTAACAGCGCGGCTAGTGGTCTGTCTGTTTCGCCCGGGATGGTGGAAGAGAAACCCATGAGCGTTACGTCCTCCTGTAACGTTTCATTTTCAATGTGCTGGCCTCTCCAGAAGGGTGGCATCCAGCCACCACGCCGTGTGAAAATGCTGGCGAGGTCGGCCTGGCCCTGCGGCGTCAGATGTTGACCAATGAGATGCTCATCGCCGGCACTGACGGCGAGAAAGAGTCCGGTCGTACTGATGATGCCGAAACCAATGTAGTTGTCGGTATCGAGTATTGGCTCAAGCAGTTCACGCAGCTGTGTCTGCTCCGGGGCTGCCTGCAGTTTTTCGGGCGTTCCCTCCGTTGCCAGTGCCAGCAGTGCCCGGGTCAACTCGCGCAGGTGCTCTTCATCGGCCCAGGAAACGACATTGGCCCTTTCCTGTTCCATCCAGAATTCCAGCGCGGCGATGTCGATTTCCAGAATGGTCTGCAGATCCTCGGAAACGATTTGGTGAACTGCCTCTTCGACCCGGTTGTGGATCCAGTAACCGGCCAGGATGATGGCTGCCATGGCGATCGCCAGAAGCGCGTGCCACAGGTATTTACGGTTGGTTGGTAGCGGTGCAGACGCCGTGCCGGATTGCCAGCGCAACCTGCTGATGCCTCCTGGTCGTTGGGTCGTCATGTGACTGTCGGGTTCCTGGTCCTTGTCCTGCAAATCGCAGCGGCGAGCGGCAACAATAGTAACGATGGTGGCATAAAAAACAAACCACTACCGGCTCCTAAGCCTAATGACAATGGCGCTTACTTAAAAATCTTGCCACGGAAACACACGGAATGACACGGAAGAAAAGATGAAAACACGATATTAATGGCCACGGAATCCACGAAAAACACGAAAAGATAAAAGCCTTTTAAAGAAATATTTCCGTGTTCTTCCGTGGATTCCGTGGCCAATGGGGTGTCTTTTTGATGGATCATCACTAAGGATGTTGGCCTTGCCGCGGCCGGCAAGGTCTTTTACCCTGTTTGCCATGAATGGAGTGACTCGATGACTGGCGAGGCCGTACTGAAGACAGTCGCAACCGCGCAGATCACGGGTACCCGTGATTACCAGGAAGACTCGCTGGCCGTACAGGCACTGGCAGTGGACGGGCATGCTGATGAGCTGCTGCTGGTACTGGCAGATGGCATGGGCGGACATGCCGGCGGTGAAGTGGCGAGCAGGCAGGTGGTTGAGCATTTCTGCGCAGCCTATATGAATATTCCTGACAGAAAAAGTCCAGAGAATATTTCCGGGGCCCTGCACAGCAGCCTGACTATTGCCAATGAAGCACTTGCGAATACCGTAGCGGATAGACCTGAGCTCAGGGGAATGGGGACGACGCTGACCGGTTGCGTGATCAGGGAAGCCCGGTTGTACTGGATCAGCGTAGGGGATTCACCCCTGTGGGTATGCAGGGATGGAACGCTGCTGCGCCTGAATGCCGACCATTCCATGGTGCCCTTGCTGGATGACATGGTCAGGACGGGTGTTATGGACAGGGAGGAGGCGCTGACAGACGGGCGCAGGAACATGTTGCGTTCGGCGGTGGCAGGCAAGCTGCTCGAACTGGTCGATGTCTGCGAGGCACCCTTCCGGCTGCAAGCGGACGATGTCGTTATGCTGGCCAGCGACGGGGTCGAGACACTGACCGGGGATGAGCTGCTGGCTGTATTAAATAACCCGGGTGACGGGTCACTGCAGGATCTGGCCGGCGACCTGATGGCCTCGATCGAGGCCATCGGCCGCAACAGCCAGGACAATGCGACTGTTATCCTGCATCGGTCAGGTGCTGATCAGGCCTCGTAGCGCACCACCTCGACACTCATGCAGAGATTGACGTCGTCGCTCACAAGCTTCGACATATTGTCCATGCCAAATTGTGCACGCTGTATGGTGGTTGTCGCCTTGACGACCATGCGATGTGTCGGGTTGCCTGATGCATCCTTGACGTGGGTTAGCGTCACAGCAAAAACTACCGGTTTGGTGATGCCATGCACGGTCAGGTCCCCGGCGATCGTTGCAGTATGCGTACCCGTCCATTCAAAGCCGCGACTGATAAACAGGATCTCGGGGTGCTTTTCTACATCAAAGAAGCGTTCGCTCTTGATCATGCTCTCGATCAGCGAGCCATCTGTATCAAGACTGGCTGTATTGATCACAATCATGGCCTGATCGTCGCTTTTTGCGGCGGCACCTGTTGGTGGCAGGGCAATCCCTCCGCTAAACTCATGGAAATGACCTTTCACCTCGGAGAATTTACTCGACACACAGAAACCGACCTGCGAGGTTTCCTTTTCGATCCGGTAGAGATAACCATCCCGGGCCGCAGCCAGCATGCTGGACAGTAGCGACGTATCGACCTTGCCGTCCCTGAAAGGCTCACACAGGTCATCTTCGTCAGCATTTGCATGCGCCAGTGACAACCAGCCGACAGCCATGATCGTTACCAGTATTTGTTTAAATAGTATGTTGATATTCATAATATACATACCTCATCAATGCTACATTGCACATTAGTATAGACTAATATACTTATTAGTCAAGCTGTTATCGGCAAGCTTTCACTAAAGCTTGATATTATTAATATGTATAAATACAGTATATTACGGTCTATTCCTAACAAGAGGTGGAGCTATATAAGGGGAGCAACAAGCTCGTAGGATGGGTGAAGCGCAGTGTATCCATCGGGGAGTCGCAGGCATCAGGCAATTATGTACTGTGGCGGCAGTGGCATATCTTTCCTGACGGTCACTTATACTATCGCTCATTTTTCATTATGGAGATCGTCGCGGGGCTCGACAGAGCCTCTGCGTTGCCAAATAGATGAGTCAACTCTCAAGAACTGAGCGAATTCTGTGCCTGTTTACTGAAGTGAAGCCCGGCGAGGGAGGCACGGCAGTAATGATGTTCGCCAATGTGTTCCTGATTCTGCTGGCCTACTATTTCATCAAGCCCCTGCGTGAGGGCTGGATCGCGGTGTCGGATGTCGAAGGGCTGTCGAAGATGGAGGTCAAGGCCTATTCCAGTTTCGTGCAAAGCATTGTTTTGCTGTTTGTTGTCGGCTGGTACGCGCGCCTGGCAGACCGCTGGGACCGGGTCACACTGTTTACCCGGGCGACACTGTTCTGTATCTCCAACATGGTGCTTTTCTGGTTTCTGCAGCCGAGCTTTTTCTTCGAGGAGTTGCCACTCTCGGGCATTGTGTATTACCTGTGGGTGGGGATGTTCGGGGTGTTCGTGGTTGCCCAGTTCTGGACCTTCTGTGCTGATATCTACACCAATGAGCGGGGCAAGCGCATGTTGCCCTTTATCGCCATTGGCGCGACCTCGGGTGCAGCAGCCGGATCCTGGCTGGTGGACCAGCTGGTAAAATCGGGGTTGGTGCCGACCGAGGCACTGCTGCTGGTGGCTATCGCACCGCTGCTAATTTCAATTATTCTGGTCCGCAAGGTCGAACAGCGGGAAGGTCAGCGCGCAGGGCTTATTGATGAAACGGCGGCGGATCAAGATGCTGGTACCGCCGCTAAGCCTGAGAAGGCCAGTATCTGGAGTGGTGCAAAACTTGTGCTGGTCAGCAAGTTTCTGCTGCTGGCAGCGCTGGTGACCCTGTTCACCAACTGGGTCAATACTAATGGTGAGAACCTGTTGTTCCGGGTGATTCAGGAGTCCCTGGCCGTCACTGCACAGGAGCAGGCCGTTGCTGCCGGTCAGCCCATGCTGGAGTTCATTCGGGATGGTACCACCACCTTTTATGGCAACTTTTACTTCTGGGTAAATATCGTGGCCCTGCTATTGCAGGCCTTTGTCGCTTCCCGTTTGTTGAAGTACGGCGGCTTTGCCGCCATCCTGCTGATCCTGCCGGTCATCGCCCTGATGTCATACTCGGTGATGGCGCTGCTGCCGGTGCTGGCGGTCGTTAAACTTATGAAGATTGCCGAGAATGCTACTGATTATTCACTAAATAATACCTCTCGCCATGTCCTGTGGCTGCCGGTCAGTTCTGCAATGAAGTTCCGGGGCAAGCCTGCCATTGATACCCTGTACGTGCGCCTGGGTGATGGTCTGGCAGCTATTACGGTACTGGTTGGCGTGCACGTGCTGGCCCTGGCCACGGCGGAGTTTTTTGCCTTCAATGTGTTCCTGGTGCTTTGCTGGCTGGTGGCCGGTGTACTGCTGGTCAGGGAGCATCGGCGTGCCTCTGAAGCAGGATAGTAGCGGTTGCAGGATATGTTTCATGATGCTGCAAACATCGGGGCGGCATCCATCTAACGCTGATTTCTGCTCACAAAGTGTTGCAAATATATGTGTCATGAGCTTGTTCTGGTTGACTTAAATTAAGGTTGAAACTAGAATTTGCCGTCTTCGGCCTGCTATAGATCGCGGTTGGAGTCTGGGACACGAATAACCCTCCCTTGTTGCTGCGGGAGAAACCAAAAACAGGGAGATGAACATGGCAATATCTTTACGAGCAACCTTATTATCTATTACCTCGGCCGCGCTTCTGGCAGGTTGTGCAGGTACTCCATACAGCCCAACGTCCTTTACACCTGCAACTATCGATACCTCGGCCTACGCCGCGAAAGTGGACGCCTTCGTCGTGGTGATGGATGCCTCGTCTTCAATGAAATTTGATTTCGAAGACCGCAGTAATTTCTACAACGCCAAGGATGTGGTTACCCACATGAACCAGACGATCCCCGAGTTGGGCTACCAGTCTGCGCTGGTGGGTTTCGGTTCCGGTTCCTGTGTTAACCGCGAAGATGCCAGGGTCGTTTATGGTCCGACAACCTATCAGACCGCTGATTTCTCCAACGGCCTGGCAATGCTCGAGTGCGCTGGCGGTGTGACACCGATGGCAGATGGTGTCAAAGTCGGTGGTGGTACAGTAAAAGGCTCGGGCCAGATTGCCCTGATTCTCGTCAGTGATTTCTGGGAAATCAACAGCGATGCCGTGATCGCAACGGTAGACAAGCTGAAGGCTGACTATGGTGACAGGCTGTGTGTTCATACCATCAAGGTCGGTGATACCACCCAGGGTGGCGATTTGACCGCGGCGCTTGCCGGTACTAACAGCTGTGGTTCTTCGGTCGATGCTGCTTCGCTGGCATCGTCTGCTGCCATGTCAGCCTATGTGACCGACGTGCTGCTGACACCTGCTACCGTCGTTAAGTACGAGAAAAACACCATGTCTGCATCCGCACTGTTCGATCATGACAAAGCAACCCTCAAGGACGAAGGCAAGGCAGCGTTGCATGTCCTGGATGAGTCCATCAAGGCCAAGGGCGCAAGTGTGGTTGATATTGATGTCATCGGCCATAC
>DMKK01000259.1:8610-9905 GCA_003454335.1 Gammaproteobacteria bacterium
TGTTGATGGGTCCATTATCGATGTTTCCGGTGAAGGCGAGTCCAACCCGGTTGCGGACAATGCAACCAAAGAAGGGCGCGCAGAGAACCGCCGCGTTGATATCCATGTGGGTATAACACAGCCTGCTAACTGATCAACATCAGTAGCACCAGAAACCCACCGCCCGTTTACGGCCGGTGGGTTTTTTTATGGATACTACGAGTGCCGAGGTCCGACGGGTTCCTGGATAACACGGAGGTAACAACAGTTCGATGACGAGTGATGTGAACTCACAGATGCTCGCGCTGGACCGGGAGCATGTCTGGCACCCTTATAGCGCAATGGGTGGCAGTCAGCCGGTTTACCCCGTGGTATCTGCCGAGGGTGTGCGACTGCAGCTGGCAGATGGCCGGGAACTCATCGATGGCATGTCGTCATGGTGGTGTGCCATTCATGGCTATAACCATCCGGTCATGAATCGTGCGCTGGAGTCCCAGCTCGGGGCGATGGCCCATGTCATGTTCGGCGGGCTGACGCACCCGCCTGCCGTTGAGCTGGCAACAAGGCTGGTCGAGTTGACGCCGGCGCCACTGCAGACAGTCTTTTTTGCCGACTCCGGATCGGTCGCGGTGGAAGTGGCCATGAAAATGGCAATTCAGTACTGGCACGCCAGGGGCCAGGCAGGCAAACAGCATTTTCTGGCGCTGCGCTGTGGCTATCACGGGGATACCTTCGGTGCCATGTCGGTGTGCGATCCGGTCACTGGCATGCACGGCCTGTTCAGCGACATACTGGCACAACAGTTCTTTGTTGAGTCTCCGTCATGCCGTTACGGAGAACCCTGTGAAGATCACCACATCGAGCCGCTGGCCCGGCAGCTGGACGCGCATGCCGGGCAGCTGGCTGCCATCATCCTGGAACCCGTCGTGCAGGGCGCAGGTGGTATGCGTTTTTACGCGGCAGACTACCTGTGTCGGGTGCGGGAATTGTGTGATCAATACGATGTATTGCTGATTCACGATGAGATCGCTACCGGGTTCGGCCGCACCGGCAAGCTGTTTGCCTGTGAGCATGCCGGGGTGGTACCCGACATCATGTGCGTGGGCAAGGCACTGACCGGGGGTTATCTGACACTGGCGGCGACACTGACGACAACACATGTCAGCGACACTATTCATCGTGGCGAACCGGGTGTATTCATGCACGGCCCAACCTTCATGGCCAATCCCCTTGCTTGCCAAGCTGCGTTAACCAGTATCCGACTATTGCTTGAATCGAATTGGCAAGATAATGTCGACCGTATTGAAAAGGGCTTG
>DMKK01000214.1 GCA_003454335.1 Gammaproteobacteria bacterium
CAGTACATGCGCGATGCACAAACCGCGCTTGACCAGATAACCGATCTGCCGGACGAGGCCGAGGAACCGGAGCTGGTCAGGGTAAAGGCGCGCTTCCCGGTTATCAGTATCAGCCTGTATGGCGATGTGTCACGCGGTTATCTCTATGAACAGGCTGACCGGATCAAGCAGCGTATGGCGCAGATCCCGGGGGTCGCCAGCGTGGGTATTGCCGGCAATCGCGAATGGGAACTCTGGATCGAGGTGGACCCGTTTGTACTGGCAGCGCACCAGGTGTCGCTGGGGCAGGTGCTGGCCGCCATCCGCGGTAATCTGCGTGATCTGCCGGGGGGTTCCCTGAAGGCCAGTGAGGGTGACATCCTGTTGCGTGGCAAGGGGGTGGCGCCGGAGCCGGATGAAATCGCACAAATCAGTGTGCGCAGCAATGACCGGGGCGGACAGTTAAGGCTGGGTGAGATTGCCGAAATCGAGTTGCGGCTTGAAGAAGCAGAAACAGTGGGACGTTTTAATGGCCGACCAGCAGTCAACCTGACGGTTACCAAGACAGCAGATGCCTCGACCATTGATGTCGCCGATGACATGCGTGAATTTGCCGCCGGGCTGCGCCAGGAGTTGCCGCCGACCATCAAGGTCGGTATGTACAACGACCTGTCGGTCTACGTCAGAACCCGCCTGAATACGGTCAAGTCATCCGGAGTGGTGGGCCTGTTCCTGGTGTTGCTGTCCTTGTATCTGTTCCTGAATTTTCGTGTGGCGCTGATCACTGCCATGGGCATACCGGTGTCGTTCCTGTTCGCCGTGATTGCCCTTTATTATCTGGGTTACACCATCAACATGGTGTCGCTGTTTGCGTTTCTTATCGCGCTGGGTCTGGTTGTTGATGATGCCATTATTGTTACAGAAAACATGTACCGCCATATGGAAATGGGGAAGCCGGCCCATGAAGCGGCACGTATCGGTGCGCGGGAAGTGTTCTGGCCTGTTATCGCAAGTACTGCGACGACAGTCGCTGCCTTTTTACCGATGTTTGCGATCAAGGGGATGATGGGTGCATTTATCGCTGTCATTCCTGTCGTTGTCAGTGCCTCGCTGCTGGGTTCGCTCTGGGAGGCATTCGGGGTGCTGCCCTCGCACGCGGCTGAATTGCTGCATGCCGGTAACAGGAATACGCCGACACGTGAACGCCGTGTTGACTGGAGTAAATTGCTGAACCATTACATTCACTGGTTGCGCAGCGCGCTGCAGTACCGCTATTTCGTGGCGCTTGCCAGTATCGGCGTCCTGGCTGTTGCACTGGTATTCGCGGCCACGCGGATTCCGTTCCAGTTGTTTGATGATGTCGATATCGGCCAGTTTTTTATCAATGCGGAAGCACCGCAGACCTACAGTCTTGAAGATACCGCCAGGCTGGCTGAAAAAATGGAGACCATTGTGCTGGAGTCCCTGGATGACGAGGATCTCAGTACCCTGTTAACCAATGTTGGCGTGACCTTTATTGATTTCAATCGTTTCCAGCTTGGCAGTCATTATATCCAGCTGGTGGTCGACCTGCAGAAGGCGCAACCGGAGGGTTTTATCGAACGCTATATTACCCCGGTCGTCAGTCTGAAGTTTTCCCGGGAAGGTACCCGTGCCCGCCCCACGGAGGACATTATCAGTGAACTGCGTGAAAAAATGCAGGCAGTGACCGGTGTCCGGCGTATCGCAATACAGCGTCCGCAGGGTGGGCCGGCCGGTGCGGATATTGAAGTGGGCGTGACCGGACCGGACGTCGATGTGCTGCGTCAGCAGGCCGAACATATGGTTGCCTATCTGCAACGGTTACCCGGTGTACATGATGTGCGCCAGAATCTTGAAACCGGCAAGCTGGAGTACCAGTATTCACTGAACTCGCGTGGCAAGGAGCTGGGCATCAAACAGAGTGAGCTGGCCGATGCAGTACGCACCGGTTTTCTGGGTGTTGAAGCCGTGCACGTCACGCTGGGTGACAAGCGTGTCCCGGTGCGCGTGATCTATCCTGAAGATATTCGTCATGGCAGTGATTTAAACCGCCTGCCTGTCGTGCTGGATGATGGCCGGCTGGTATATCTCGGTGATGTCGCTGCAATAACTGCCGGTCGTGGCATGAATACCATCAGTCGCCGTGATACCCGGCGCCTGGGCCTGGTCACTGCCGACGTGGATGATCAGGTCACGACGCCGCTGGCAGTGACCGAACTGGTGCGTGCCGAGTTCGCTGATCTTGAAGAGAGCTTGCCCGGTTATGAATTGTTGTTTCTGGGCGAGAAAAAGGATGCCTCCGAGTCGTTTGACGGCATGGCCGATGCCCTGTTGATAGCGGGCGCGCTTATCTTCATTATACTGGCTGCGCTGTTTCGCTCCCTGCTGGACCCGCTGGTTGTTATGTTTGCCATTCCGTTCGGCCTGATCGGCGTGGTGTTTGGTCATGTCCTGTTTGGCTATAATCTGCAGTTCCTGTCGGCCGTAGGTTTTCTGGCCCTGACCGGGATTGTGGTGAATGACTCCCTGATCCTGGTCAACTTTGCCAAGCGCATGCGCGGCGAGGGCATGGACCGCATGGACGCCATGATCGAGGCTGGCCGGGTACGGGTGCGTCCGATCCTGCTGACCAGTATTACGACCTTTCTGGGTATTTCACCGTTGATTTTCTTTGCCACCGGCCAGACGGCGTTCCTGTCTCCCATGGCGGTCAGCCTGGGTTTTGGCCTGCTGTTTGCCACCGTCATTATCCTGATATCGATCCCGTGTTTTTATATGATCGCTGATGATCTGCGTGAAACCATTAAAAGGAAACTGCAACGTGCCTGAACGTCTCGA
>DMKK01000088.1:0-177 GCA_003454335.1 Gammaproteobacteria bacterium
TGCCAAGTCCGACAGGCTCCTAGCGGTCGACCGCAGATTAATCCCATAAATATTTTCTCATGATTGCAGTTTTGCCCAAAATTATTTTATAGTCCCCAAGGTTTACAAATAAGCTGTTGCAATCAAGGGGTGTCTCCAAAGGGATCTTATGGCCGATCGCAGATTACAGGTTTTTCA
>DMKK01000088.1:195-2711 GCA_003454335.1 Gammaproteobacteria bacterium
GCGGAAAGCCTGCACATGACCCAGCCGGCGGTGACCTTCCAGGTGCGCCAGCTCGAGGAGTATTTCAATACCCGCCTGTTTGACCGGACCCATAATCGCATCAGCCTGACCGATGCGGGCAAGCGGGTCTATGAGTATGCAGATGATATTTTCGATCTGTATGCAAAAATGGAAAATGCCGTCCGTGATATGACCGGTGAGATCAGCGGCGTTCTGATTATCGGTGCGAGCACCACCATCGCTGAATACATGCTGCCGTCACTGCTCGGTGATTTCAAAAGAAAGTACCCGGATATCAATGTCCATCTGAAGGTGTCCAATTCAGACGGGATCGTGTCGATGGTCGAGAATAATGATATCGATCTGGGTGTTGTTGAAGCGCCGGTGATGAACAAGAACCTGGTGGTGGAAAATTGCCGTCATGATCGTCTGGTTGCGATTGTGCCGCCGCAACATGCGCTGGCAACGAAGCAAACGGTCAAACTGAAGGAATTGCTGGAGCATGCCTATATTGCCCGCGAGGAGGGTTCCGGTACCCGCGAGGTGATTCATGAGTATCTCACTAATGCCGGGTTAAAGCCGGCTGATATACACGTTGCCATGGAGTTGGGCAGTCCGGAGGCGATCAAGGGTGCCGTCGAGGCAGGCATGGGTGTATCGATTGTCTCCGAGGTGACTATCCACAAGGAGTTGCAGCTGGGCACACTGGTTGCACTGGAACTTGAATCACCGATGGAACGGCCGTTCTCCTTCGTACACCAGAAACAGAAATTTCGTCAGCGGGCCATGGATGAATTGCTGGAGTTTGCGCGTGCCTACTGCCTGTCACACAAGGATGATAGCTAGGAGCCTGTCGGACTTGGGCAATCGTAGCGAGCATGATGGGAGAGCGAGAACAAATGGTCACAATTTTGAGGCGCATAGTGGGCCTACGTAACGAAAAATTGGGGGCATTTGGGCCGCTCTCCCATCAGCGCAGTAGATTGTTCCTAAGTCCGACAGGCTCCTAGGCAAACTGTTGTTCCCGATGGCATCAGCACAGCAGCAATTGACTGAGCTCTTCCGGCAACTCACCGCCGGCGACCAGCTGACGTTACTTGCGTTTGCAGAATTCCTTGCCGGACGCAGCTCCCCGGGGGCGGTTACCGTCACCAGGGAACCCGTTGTCATTCCCGAGCCCGAACCCATTGAGCGCCAGGCGGGTGAGTCCGTTGTGGGGGCCCTGAAACGCCTGGCGAAAACTTACCCCATGCTGGACAAGACCGCGATGCTGGGTGCGACCTCTGACCTGGTTGCCAGCGCTATCATGCAGGGGGCAGATCCCGTCGGGGTGATCGACCAGCTGGAAAACATTTTTCGGGAACACTACGAAAAACTCAAGTCAGGTGATCATGAGTAAACGCATGAATATTGTGCACGAATGGTATGACCGTTTCGTGTCCGATCCCCAGGTGGTCATCCTGGGCGTGCTGCTGCTTGCCGGGTTTGTCGTCATGCTTACCCTGGGCAAGATGCTGGCACCGGTGCTCGCCGGTGTGGTCATCGCCTATCTGCTGGATGGTCTGGTGGAGAAATGCCGCCGGCTGGGTGCGCCGCGCATGTCTGCCGTGGTGTTGGTGTTTATCCTGTTTATGACGGTGTTTGTCTTTACCCTGCTGTGGCTGCTGCCACGTCTGTCATTTCAGTTGACGCAACTGGTGCAGGAGCTGCCACGCATGGTCGTCAAGGGGCATGAGCTGCTGTTGCAACTGCCGGAGAAATATCCGCATCTGTTTACCGAGGAACAGGTCGGTGACATCGTTGTGGAGATACGCGCGGATATCACGGAGTGGGGGCAGCATGTGCTGTCGCTCTCGCTGCCGGCTGTGTTCGGTCTGATGTCTATTATGGTGTACCTGATCCTGGTGCCGGTGCTGGCATTTTTCTTTCTCAAGGACAAGGACCGTATCCTTGAATGGTTCAGCACGAGCCTGCCTGTACAACGACGGCTGGTCGATGAAGTGGCTGTAGATGTTAACCGCCAGGTTTCCAATTACGTGCGTGGCAAGGTATGGGAAATCTTTATTGTGGGCGTGGCGGCTTTCACCACCTTTACACTGATGGATTTGCATTACGCCCTGTTGCTGGCGACCATTGTCGGACTGTCCGTTATTATCCCGTACATTGGTGCCGCGGCTGCGACACTGCCGGTGGCCCTGATTGCCTGGTTCCAGTGGGGCTGGAGTGCCGAGTTTGGCTGGCTGGTGTTTGCTTATGGTGTGTTGCAGGCGCTGGACGGGTATCTGCTGGTCCCGTTGTTGTTTTCGGAAGTGGTAGACCTGCACCCGGTGGCCATTATTATCGCGATCCTGGTGTTTGGCGGGCTGTGGGGTTTCTGGGGGGTGTTTTTTGCCATTCCCCTGGCGACGCTGGTAAATGCCGTCCTGAATGCCTGGCCGAAAAAAGATCAAGAGGGTGATGATCATCAGGATAGCGGTGAGGGTGCAGTAACGAATTGATGGGTGCGTCGCTGCGCT
>DMKK01000276.1:0-1922 GCA_003454335.1 Gammaproteobacteria bacterium
GGCTTAACTTAGTGCCATTCATTGCTGTAGTCAGTTTGTTTTCTATGCTTGCTTCCGGGCTGGCGGCGGCAGAAAAGGCACCAAAAGAGTGGTCTCGTACCCAGCCGTACCCGCAGCACGATGTGTACTATCCGGGTACCGAGGCGCTGGCGCCGGATGAAATGCGCGTTATTGCCTGTGGCACCGGCATGCCGACGCCGCGTCTCAAGCAGGCGGCGGGCTGTTTTCTGGTCGAACTCGGTAATGGCGAGAAGTTCATCTTCGATATGGGCGAGGGATCGTACGAGCGCATTGCGGCGCTGGGTATTCCGCTCGACCAGCTTGACAAGGTCTTTCTCGGTCACCTGCACCTCGACCATGCGGGAGATTTCCCGGCTTTCTATTTTACCGGCCCGGTCAATAATCGCTTGCAACCGTTACGTTTGTGGGGTCCCAACGGCATGAAGCCGGAGTGGGGCACCAGGGCCTGGGTCAAAAACATGGAAGAAATGTGGGCCTGGGAAAAGGCCACTCGTGGCTCGGTAGTCGATCCGCGGGGGCTGCAGCTGGAGGTTAACGAGTTTGACTGGGAAGCAGTTAACAACACCATCTTTGACGAGAACGGGGTTGTGATTCGTACCCTGCCGGCTATTCACGGAGAACAATCGGTGAGTTTCATCCTGGAGTGGAACGGTTTGAAGTTTGCCTTTTCAAGTGACACGTTGCCCACGACCGGTTGGCGCGACCATGCCGTGGACGCCGATCTTTCCGTTCATGAATGTTTTCTGCCTCCGGAAATGATGATGTCGAAACTCGGCATGGTTGCGTCGGAAGCGATCTTCGTCGGTACGCAGGCGCATACCTCGGCACAGGCTTTTGGCAAGATCATGTCCCTGACCAAACCGCGGCTGGCCGTTTGCTACCATTTCCAGAATGACCATGACACGTCCGTGGCCGTTTATTCCGAGATCCGCAAGACGTATGACGGCCCTCTTGATCTTGCGCAGGATTTTATGGTCTGGAATGTAACAAAAGATGATATCGAGACACGCATGGCTGTGCCGAATCACGAGAGTTTCCCGACGCCGCCACAGCGACAAAAACAGCCGCCGGATTCGATGAAGATCCTCGGAGAGATGTTCAGCGATACCACGCTCAACAGCGTCGAACCCGAGTCAGCGGCTGTTACCAACGCTCAGATCATGGAATTCAACAAGCGCAATGGAACCGATGTGAAACCGGGGTTGACAGCAGTCCCGTTTATGGAGAAAAAGTAAAGAAGTCGAAAATATAATGCTTGTTCGTGTCGTTCTCCGGTTGATCCTGTGTGCTGTACTCTCTGCGCCGGTGTTGGTGGCCGGGCAGGACCGGCTGAGCATCTATGTGGTCAACTATCCGCTGCAGTATTTTGCGCAACGTATTGCCGGTGAACATGCCGAGGTTACCTTTCCCGCAACCGGTGACGAAGACCCTGCCTTGTGGCAACCCACCGTAGAAATTATCGCCGGCTATCAACAGGCCGACCTGATCCTGCTCAACGGTGCGAACTATGCGAAATGGGTCAATCGAGTTTCTCTGCCACGGCGCAAGCTGGTGGATACCTCGGCGGCCTTCCGGGATCACTACATCCATGTGCAGGCGGGTGCGACACACAGTCATGGCCCCGCTGGAGACCATTCCCATTCCGGTACCGCGTTTACAACCTGGCTGGATTTTAACCAGGCGGCAGCGCAGGCGCAGGCTATCGCTGACGCGATGACACGCAAGCGGCCGGAGTTGGAGGCAGTATTCGTGCGTAACCTGGCCTCGCTGGAAGCCGATCTCCTCTCTCTCGATAAACAGCTTCAATCGATGGTGGCGAACAAAACGGATTTACCCCTGGTAGCGTCGCACCCGGTCTATCAGTATTTTCAGCGCCGTTACGGGCTTAACGTGCAAAGCGT
>DMKK01000276.1:2034-4308 GCA_003454335.1 Gammaproteobacteria bacterium
AAGCGACTGCGTGGCATGGGTGTGGAAAGCATCGTGTTCAATCCCGCCGCTAACCGGCCGGAAGCGAGCGATTTTCTTAGTGTGATGCAGCAGAATGCAGCGCATCTGCAGCAGGTTTTTAAATGAACGGTGAGGTTTAATGTTGATGCGCCATTTGTTGCATTCTTTATGGGGCCTGCTCGCGGTCTTTTTATTGCCGTTGGAAAGTCACGCCGACTGGATCAATCTCACGGGGGCGGAAACGGCATCCAACATCGCCGAGATCACTGTACTGGACGACCGGGTAAAGCTGGTGCTGGAGATCTATGTAGGGGATCTCGAAACCTTCAAGGAATTGATACCGGACGGTTGGGTAAAAGATAGCGCCTCCGAAAGACCGTCACTGGAAGCGCGCATGCAACACTTTGCGGACCGTACCTTCCAGGTGGTGACAGGATCCGGTGAGAAACTGCCCGCAAGGCTCGAGCTGGTGGAGCCGCGGATGCGCGTCGACCGCAAGTCACCGTTCGCAGGCATGATCAATCCGTACACGCGCCAGCGGGTGCCCGATGCTCCGGCGGACAAGCGGGTGCTGTACGCCGAGATTAGCTACCCGTTCCAGCGGCGACCCGCCGAGCTGACCTTCATCCCGCCGCAGGATGAGGCAGAGCGGGCCAGCGTCAGTGTTGGCTTCATCGCCTATCACAAGTCGGTGCCTGTTATCGATTTTCGCTATCTGGGTGCGCCGGCACGGCTGGCGCTGGACTGGGACGATCCCTGGTACACGAAGTTTGATAACCCCAACCTCAAGCGGCACCACAAGTCTGCGCTGATGTCATTTCTCTACGTTGAACCTTACGAGGTGCGCCACGAGATACTCACCCGGGTCAAGGACATGGGTGAGTGGATGGACCTGGGTCTGCGCGGTGATGAATATATTGAGCTGGATGAACTGGAGGGGCTGAAGCAACGCATCGGCGAATTCCTGCTGCATAAAAATCCGGTGCTGATTGATGGTAAAGCGCTCAAGCCGATTCTGGACAGGACCAACTACGTCAAGGTGTCACTGACCGGTATCAAGCTGGTGGAGGTGCCGGAGCGGCTGGAGATCTCCACCGCCATTGTCGGCGTTATCATTACCTACCTGACCGACGGTTTGCCGCAGGAAGTGACGGTGGGCTGGGAACTGTTTACCGACCAGGTGCAACGCGTACCCGCTACGGCGACCGATCCTGCGGGACCTTTACCGACCTTTCTGACCCCGGATGATAACGTCCACACCTGGACGAATTTTCTGAAGGATTACACCTTGCCAACGGTGCAGGAGGTCACGGTGCGGGGCTCCCTGGGTGAGATGAAGCTTCCGCTGGGGACGCTTGCTGCGTTGGTGTTGTTATTGCCGCTCGGCGGGTTGCTGGTTCGACGCTTGCGGCGCGGCGCGCCGGTGAAGGGGATAGTGATTGCCGCTGTGCTGGTGTCAATCGGTGGTGTCGCAAGTTATCCCTATACGCAGGTGGCCGTTGCACGCCCGCTCGCAGTGGCCGGTGAGCTGGGGGATGAACAGGCGAAAGCACTGTTGCAGACATTGCTGAAAAACGTCTATCGTGCCTTCGATTTTCGCGAGGAGGAGGATGTTTACGACAAACTGGCGCTGACCGTGAAAGGGGATCTGCTGGCCGACCTGTACCTGCAGAATCGCAAGTCCTTTGCGATTAAAAAGGCCGGCGGTGCACAGGCAAAGATCAAGGAAGTCGATATTCAGCAGGCGCAGGCAAGACGGCTGGAGGGCGGGGCGCCGGGTTATGCAATCACGGGACGCTGGACAGCACTTGGCAAGGTTGGGCACTGGGGGCATATTCATACGCGGCAGAACCTCTATGATGCCGTGGTGACGGTCGAGGCAATCGATGGCCGCTGGAAGATCACGGATCTCGAACTGCTGGAAGAACGGCGCATTGATCCGAATACGCCTGTTACCTCGACGGTATCGACATCCGGGGTGCAATGACGCGGTAATTTATCTTTCCTCATGAGTAACTATTCGTCACATTCTGCATTCTACATTCTACGGACTGATGGGTACGCTACGCTTTACCCATCCTGCAAAGAGCTACGATTTTTTGTAGGATGGGTGAAGGAGCGCAGCGACGCACCCATCAAACGGGTTAACCAATATCCCCAGCCCTTAGCGTGTCCCGCGTCTCTGTTGTAAATGGTTGCCTCATGATAGAAATCCGCGCACTCAAATTCGGCTACCCCGATACTGACTTCTCCCTGCGCATTCCCGACTTCCAT
>DMKK01000163.1 GCA_003454335.1 Gammaproteobacteria bacterium
AATGAAATCACATTTGACGAACAGGCCATGTGATCGCAGCTTCGCTGCCTAATATATATAACAGTCAAGAATGTAACAATAAGCTATGACTGAATAATTAAGAGATGAATTCACAGGAAATCTATAATGAAGATAATAAAAAAATTACGTCTATTTGGGTGCTGTGTGTCTGGCGAGCGCATCTTTTAACGCCAGCGCCACCATCGTCCCCGTTTCCATCGTTGATCATGGTACTTATGTCACTGACACGGTTACAGGCTGGGATTGGCTGGATTTAACAGCAACAGTAAATATGTCATATGACTTCGTGACCGCGGCGATGGTTCCCGGTGGGCAGTTCGATGGATGGAGTTACGCGACCAGGTCTGAACTAGGGACGCTCTGGACCGCCTTCGGGGGAGATGACAATTTCTATTCGGGATGGTCAGAAGAAAACAATGGACTTTTCGACGTTGTTGCCTCCTATGAGGGTGATTTAGGGTGCATCGTGCATATGTGCAACGAAGGAGAGCGGTATTCACACTGGATCACCGCAGACAGTACAACCACTGGCGAACGCTGGACATCGTCACTATTTGACTACTATCGGGGGCCCGATTATTACTCTACTTCACAAGATTACGCAAATCTCCAACAAGAATCAGTTTCTGACGACTTCGATGATGACGAGTGGGGGAGTGCGCTCTACCGCGTTTCGGCGGTGCCCGTCCCCGCTGCAGTATGGCTATTCGGTTCAGGTCTTTTAGGGTTGGTCGGTATGGCAAGACGCAAAAAATCCTGAACGGTTACACTCCTGTCAACAGCGGCGGCCCTTGGGCCGCCGTTTTTCATGGTGGCATGGATCCGTTATTGGCCGGACCGCCACTTTCAGACTGGTTCGATTGGAACAGCCCGCTGAACGCGCACTTCCGACCCTAACGGGAGGTATGAAGCCCGTCAAAACCCCCAAATCAACGGCACCAGCCCGACGGTTACCAGACCCACCAGCAGGGTCAAGGGCAAATGACCGGAATCCATTCAGGTCAGCGCGGCGTGTCAGGCAAGATTTCGGTATGAACAGGCTGGGAAGCAGTGGTAGCGATTGTTCAATGGGCATGAATATTAGGGAAAATAGCGTTTATTCAGCCTGTACTCCGCCAAGATCGCCCCGATTTTTGCCATAATGCGTTGGAATCTAGACACCCCCACCATCAGGTGGACACCCACGTTGATGACCGGAGTATCAACATTCAGGTGGGTGAGGTGGTGACCGTTTCTATCACCGGCACCATTCCTCTACCGTTAAATGATGACTGGACTAACCATCCAACTGTAGAATGGTGGAAACCTCGAACTTCGCGGGTGTAGTTCAATGGTAGAACTGGAGCTTCCCAAGCTTCAAATGACGGTTCGATCCCGTTCACCCGCTCCATTCAGTATCCAGTCATTCCCCATATTTTAATTATAGGTATATAAATATATTCTTATTGTATTATAAGAAAATGGTAATATACTTATCATCATGCTTGGGGAGGGGTTTCCAAGTGCAAATTATCAAACCTAATTTATTAATTATTCTGGAGAATATTATCATGAAAAAAATTGCTATTTTGGCTTCTGCGGTTACGGTTGCTGTTGCTTCTACCGCTGCTTCTGCCTGGGGTTGGGGTGACAATGGTTACAACGACGGTTACGGGAATGGCTATGGCGACGGGTATGGTAGCGGTGATTTCGATGCCGATGCCAGTTTCGGTTTCAGCATGGGTGGAAGTGCCAGCGGTCGTGGCCGTGGTTATGGCAATGGCTACAATGGCTACCGTGGTTACAATGGTTATGGCAATGCACCTTATGGTTATGCTCCCTACGGTTATGCACCGGTTCAGCCCGCTGTTCAGATGACTGACGAAGAAAAGAAGGCCATTGCTGACCAGCAGGCCAAGTACATGGAAGACATGCAGAAGGCACAGCAGCAGGCGCAACAGCAGGCTGCCGAGTTCTATGCCAACCAGCGTGCACCGATGACTGACATGCACAATACCAACAGGCTGGAAGAGCGCCAGGCTCGTATAGCAGAAATGGATGCGCGTATGGAAGAGTTCAAGAAGGCTTCCGATGCGCGTCGTCTGGAAGCAGGCACTGTCCAGGCGCAGGGTGCACCGATGACTGACACGCGTGCCAAGATGCAGGAAGAGCACGACGCCCGCGTAGCAGAAATGGATGCACGCTTTGAAGCGTTCAAGAAGGATTCGGAAGCACGTCGTCTGGAAGCAAGCGCCAATCGTGGACCGATGACAGGAATGGACGCCAACAGGCAGGCTGAGCGCCAGGCTCGTATCGCAGAAATGGACGCCCGTATGGATGAGTTCAAGAAGGCTTCCGATGCGCGTCGTCAGGAAATGGATGCTGCCTACAAAACACGTTTGCAGGAGCCTGCCACCAAGGTTGAAACTGACAAGGGTGCGTAAGCCCCGGTGACAGTCCTGACCGGTACTTAATGGTGCCAGTGCGGTCAGATAAGGGGTGTGTGGGTAACCACATGCCCCTTTTTTGTGTGTTGTGGGTAATGTGTCGTAGAAGCGGGGTGTGTGAGTCACTATACTGTGGTGAATTTCTGGCCGGCAGGTTGATAAAACCAAAAGGAAGGACCCATGGGCAAATTACTGAAATTCATTCTCTGGCTGGTCGCGCTACTGGTCGTTATCGTCGTAATTGCAGCCATTGTGTTGCCAATGGTGATCGATCCCAATGACTATAAAGGGGAGATCGCCGCAACGGTCGAGAAACAGACCGGCCGAACCTTGTCGATTGAAGGTGACCTCACCCTGTCTGTGTTTCCATGGTTGGGTGTGGATATCGGGCCGATACAGATAAGTAATGCGGCGGGCTTTGAGGCGCCCTATATGGCACGCATGGAAGCGGTACAGGTGCGTGTCAAGTTGCTGCCCCTGCTGCGCAAGCAGCTGGAAGTGGACACGATCAGACTGAACGGCCTGCGGCTGAATCTTGGCAAGAACAAGCAGGGAGAGACCAACTGGGCAGATATAATCGCCCGCCTTGAGAAAGAAAGTAAACAGGTGCCACAGTCGGGTGGCGATAGCGAGAAGGCCGGGAGTAAGTCGGCGGCACCTGCGCTCGACCGCCTGGTGATTGGTGGCATCGAGGTCAGTGATGCACAGTTACGCTGGGATGACCGTTCCACGGATTCTATTTATGATATCAACGAGCTGTCATTTACGACCGGTGCCATTGTGCCGGAAGAGAGTTTCGATCTTGATCTGCGTTTCCAGTTGAATGCGACACAGCCCCCGGTTAACGGCCATTTTGAACTCAATGGCAACATACTGGTTGCTGCAGGGCTGGATGCCGTCACCATCACGGCGGCTACATTTGGCCTGAATATGAAAGGTGACAGTATCCCTGGAGGGGAGCTGACTGCGGCCATGACGACAGACGTCAAGCTGGACCTGACGGCGCAGACCTTGTCGCTGCCGGTTATCAAGCTGGAAGTTATGGGTTTGAATATCAGTGGCCATGTGGACGGTAAGGAGATCACGGGTGAGGATCCACGTTTTAATGGTGCCCTGACTTTCGCCGAGTTCGTGCCGCGCAAGTTGTTACAGGCGCTGGGCCAGGAAATTCCACAGACAGCTGACAGCGCCGCACTTGGCAAGGCTGACGCAACCCTGACATGGGATGTGTCCCTGCAGCATGCTGCGGCCACCGCGCTGACACTGCACCTGGATAATTCGACGCTGGAGGGCAGTGCCCGGGTCGATTCTTTTGAAGCGCCGGCTATCACCTTCACTGCCATGCTGGACCAGTTTAATCTGGATCGTTATTTGCCCCCGGAGGCGAAGACCGATGCGGATACCAGGGACGGTGACAGCAAGGTGACAAAGACATCGACTGACGAGGATGAGGCATTGCCGCTGGATGCCTTGCGGCAGTTAAACCTGAACGGCCGTCTGAGCATAGGCCGCCTGCAGGCCTTTAACCTGCATTCGCGCGATATTGAGATACAGGTAAAGTCCAAAGACGGCGTACTGAAAATCAATCCGCTGGACGCGAATTTATATGATGGAGCGGTACAGGGCGATATTACGCTGGATGTCCGCAAGGACACGCCACGTTTTTCAGTGAATGAAAAGTTGACCGGTGTGCAGGCCGGGCCATTGTTAAGGGATCTGACGGGTAAGGAACAGCTGCTGGGTACCACTAATATCAAGGCAAACCTGAATGGTGCCGGCCTGTCATCAGAACAGATACGTCAGACCTTAACTGGAACGGCGGGCTTTGAGTTTACTGATGGTGCTGTCAAGGGGGTGAACATTGCATCATTGATTCGCAGTGCCCAGGCAAAAATCAAGGGGCAGCCGGTCCCGGAGCAGACCGAACCCAATCAGACTGATTTCGCCCTCATGAAGGGTACGGCCACCATCGCCAACGGCAAGGTGAAGAATGATGATCTGTTATTAAAATCCCCCCTGTTGCGGATTACGGGTGCAGGCAAGGTCAGTTTGCCGAAAGAAACCATTGATTACACCCTGACGACCAAGTTTGTTGGCTCTCTGAAAGGGCAGGGGGGCGAGGAAATGCAGGAACTCAAGGGTGTCTCTATACCGGTGCGTGTTGGTGGCACCTTCAGCAAGCCGACCTATGTACCTGATCTCGCGGCCGTCCTGAGTGATGCTGCGAAGGCCGAGGTGGAGAAGAAAGTTGAGAAAGAGACCAAAAAACTGCAGAAGAAGCTGGGTGATGATCTGACCGACAAGCTGTTAAAGGATCTGTTTAAATAGTGTCTGTGTGTGGGTGCGCTGGCGTTTGGTTTGCGCATAAACAGTTGCATCTTTTCATGGTTCGGGGGTGCGGGGTATTCATTAGTCTGGCGTTATTTCCCTGTGTCCTGCTGGCAGGGGAAATTCTGGATTCCAGTGTCGTTCATGACGGTGCAGTGTACAGGCTGTCGATTACTGCCCGTGTGGAAGCACCGCTGGCCGTTGTGTATCAGTCAATTACCGATTTCAACAACCTTGCGGCAATTAATCCCTCCATCGAGGAGAGCCAGGTGCTTGAGTCGCAGGGAGCCGACCGGCAGCGCGTTCGCAGTGTTATCAGGGTGTGTATCCTGGTGTTTTGTAAGCGGGTGGAACAGGTGCAGGATGTTACCCTGGTGGACCAGCGCACAGTGGTGGCGACGATGGTCCCGGGGGGCGGTGATTTTCGTGCCGGTTTGGCTCGCTGGGAGTTAACGGCTGCCGGAGCCGGCACGGACATGCATTTTACCGAGGCATTTGAGCCGGACTTCTGGGTGCCGCCACTCATCGGCCCCTGGTTGATTGAAAAAAAACTCGTCAGGGAAGTTGCCGAGACTGCTGTGTACATAGAGGGGCAAGCCGGTGAGTAGTCGCGCAATGCATGCCACTGATTTTAGCCGGCGTGTGCTCGACTGGTATGCCAGGGACGGGCGCAAGGACCTGCCCTGGCAAGTGCAGCCGACACCCTACCGTGTATGGGTGTCTGAAATTATGTTGCAGCAGACACAGGTTGCAACGGTGATTCCGTATTTTGAACGATTTATGGAGCGCTTTCCGGAAGTCCGATCACTGGCGCAGGCGACATCCGATCAGGTGCTGCATTACTGGTCCGGGCTGGGATACTACGCACGTGCACGGCATTTACATGTTGCCGCACAGCAGGTGGTGGAAAAATTCAATGGCTGTTTCCCGGATACGTTTGATGCGGTCGTCGCCTTGCCGGGTATAGGGCGGTCAACAGCGGGGGCGATTCTTTCGCTGGCCTGCGGTCAGTATTATCCGATTCTGGATGGCAATGTGAAGCGGGTATTGACACGCGTCTATGCGCTTGCGGGCTGGCCGGGCCAATCGAGTGTACAAAAACAGTTGTGGACGCTGGCGGAACAGCATACGCCGGAGCAGCAGACGGCTGTCTATACACAGGCGATTATGGACCTGGGTGCGACGCTATGTACGCGTGCCCGGCCGCGCTGCGATGTTTGTCCAGTGAATGCCGGATGCGCAGCGCATGCGGCCGGCAAGGAAACGGATTTCCCGTCACCACGACCGAAAAAGACCTTGCCGGTACGCTCAGTGTGCATGTTGATGCTGTGTAATGATGAAGGTGAAGTATTGCTGGAACAGCGGCCGCCCGCAGGTATCTGGGGTGGTTTATGGAGTTTTCCGGAGTTTCCGGCAGCTGACAGGGTAACTGCCGGGTGTCGTGAGTCGTTGGGTCTCATGGTTGGGAAAACGGCTGCCTGGCCAGTGGTGCGGCATACCTTCAGTCATTTTCACCTGGATATTACCCCGATTTATGCCCGGTTGGGTGAGTATCAGGCAGCTGTTATGGAAGAGTCGGACTGGCTTTGGTATAACACAACAGGGAATGAGGAGCGGGGGCTTGCTGCACCCGTAGAGAAGTTGCTGCAGCGTTTGTCAGAACAACAGGAATAGCGAGACTAGCATGACACGAATGGTAAATTGCGTAAAACTGGGTAAGGAGGCCGAAGGGTTGGCAACACCGCCCTATCCGGGAGAACTTGGGCAGCGTATTTTTGAAAGCGTCTCCAAAGAGGCGTGGCAACTGTGGCTGCGTCATCAAACAATCCTGATTAACGAGCATCGAATTTCACCCATTGACCCCGAGGCCCGCAAGTTTCTCGAGGGGGAAATGGAAAAGTTTTTCTTCGCTGGCGGGTCGGACATGCCGGGTGGATTTGTGTCTCCGGACCAGCTGAAGTAATCAGATGCTATCTGAGGCGGGTTATGTAATATAGGCATGTAATCAACTTGTAGGAGCGCCGTCCCCGGCGCGATTCGCGGCGAGACGCCGTTTATGCTCGGCACGGGTGCTCCCACAGGTTATTTTTACAACAATAACTTCTGGATTTACACATGAAAGGCATCATCCTCGCCGGTGGCAGTGGTACGCGACTTTACCCACTGACCCGTGCGGTCAGCAAACAGCTCATGCCGGTGTATGACAAGCCGCTGATTTATTACCCGCTGTCAACCTTGATGCTGGCCGGCATTCGGGAAGTTCTGTTGATTTCAACGCCGCAGGATTTGCCGAATTTCCGCCAGCTGCTGGGTGACGGCAATCAACTGGGGCTGGATATCCAGTATGCCGAGCAGCCAACCCCCGGCGGGCTTGCCGAGGCTTTCCTGATCGGGCGCAGCTTCCTGAATGGCCAGCCGGCCTGTTTGATCCTTGGGGACAATATTTTTTATGGTCACGGGCTGGCGACCAGTCTGCAGCAGGCTGCCGGTTTGACGCAGGGTGCCAGGGTGTTCGCCTATCGTGTGCGTGACCCGCAACGTTACGGGGTAGTGGAGTTTGATGTTGCCGGGCAGGCCCTGAGTATCGAGGAGAAACCAGAGCATCCGAAGTCCAGCTACGCGGTTACCGGGCTCTATTTTTATGATGCAACGGTCGTGGATATCGCGGCCGGATTGCAGCCGTCGCCACGTGGCGAACTGGAAATAACAGATATTAATACGGCCTACCTTGAAAAAGGCACATTAATGATCAACCAGCTCGGGCGTGGTACGGCCTGGCTGGA